>JBKJIX010000225.1:0-21579 GCA_046598205.1 Chitinophagaceae bacterium | reverse complement strand
TAAAGAATATAAGAGCCTGCCACTTGCTTTTTCCCATACCCGGGCAGTAAAATCGTCCGAGCTTGTTACGATATATTTTCCATCCGGGCTGAAAGACGCTGTATTTATATCAGCAGTGTGTCCAATTGGAATTTTAAGTGTTGGTTGCTGGGCTTTAGCGATATTAACAACAAGTAAAATGTACGCTGCGGCCATTAGTATTTTCATAAGGAATTAAATTAGTTCTTCTGCTATTTAAATCAAGATAGATAATAATTACCATACATTCCAGTCCACCACAATCGTTTCATTTCTGGATATTATTTTTTTAAATTTTTGGTGGCTGCTTCAACACATTACATGCAGTTACTTTATTAATGCTGTTGCTTTCTCCACCGCTTCTCTTGCCAGTTCATTCAACTTGTCTTTTGTACCGCTTACTTCAAGCTTTGCCTTTATAGTTTTATTCTGTTTAAGATTGACAGTCATAGTAATCGTATTCCCTTTCACAGTATATCGTCCACTTATTGAGTATGCATCAGGAGAATTAGTGGCGGTTACATATACAATTTTGCTATCGCTGCCTCTTGCAGCCAAATCGTTTAACTGAAGGTTGATTGTTTTACTTAACTCAAGGTCATCGTCTGCAATGGCTTCATCATTGTTCTGAAAATTACTGGCTGTAAACAATGGCTTTTCCTGTGCCAGCACAATCTTCGTCATCACTTCTTCATCCACCACGCCGATATTAAAATTGGTGGTGCTCACTATCTGCGGATTCTGCCTTGCGCCGGTTTCCCTGGATAACTCACTCACCGTTTTTTCTGCAGCATCAAACCAGCGGCCTACATTCAGGTATTTACCATCATCAAGTATATCAGGCTGCTGCTTGATGGCTTTCAGTAAAGAATAAGTAAGCAATCCCTGCGAGTATCTTCCCATTTCATAGGCACTTTGATCGCTGGCTGATGCAGAGAGGATGAACAGGCCTGATTTCTCGTTTAACTTATCAATCGCTTTTACCAGTTTTGATTTATCGTCACTCCTGGCCGCCAGGTAATGCTGGTCTTTGCCTCCTATCTTCACAAAATCACTGATGGCTTGTCCGCTGTTGCAGGCATCAAAAATTAAAATCCTTTTTTGGGCTTTGATGTTTTGAGGTTTCATCCATTCGGTTAATTCATTCGTACTGATTCCAACATCGGCGACTGATGTTGCTGCGGATATTTTAGAAGCGTCGGCAGTAAGAAAATAAAATTGCTTATTAATTCCCTCCATAACACCATGACCTGCAAAAAAAAGGAACAGCACATCGTTGGCAGTTGCTTTCTTTCCAATTTCTTCCAATACTTTTTTGATACTATTCTTCTCCGGTAACTGGTAACGATCTGTGGCGGTGGTAAGGTTATATATGAATACATGTTCTTTGCCATCAGTATTTAATAATTTCTTTGCAGCATTAGCAATAGCTGCTGAAATATCGGCCGCATCCTTAGCTGCATACTTCAGGTCAAGTTCCATCCCTTTATAATCACTTACTCCAATCATCACGGCAAACAGATTGGGAAGTGCGGTTGGTTTTTGCTCTTCACGGGAGGTAACTACTGCACCACGGGAAGAAATAGCATTGCCTGTTGTATAGGCTTTTACGGTTACAGTATTTTCCTGCCCCGCAATTAAAAAATTTTTCACTGTTTCTTTTTTTACAGTCAGTTCATACCATTCGCCATTTTTTTTCAATTTGGCAGAAGGGTATCGCATTACTTCAATTCCATTAATATATAGCACTGTTTCGCCAAGTCCACCACGACGAGGTGTTATTTTAAAAAGATAAGTATCAGCCTTATTGGTTTTATTTTCCACCTGTGGTGTAAGGCCACAGATATTCAAGTCGCTTAGTTTTGGTGCATTAATGCTGTCTCCATTCATGATGCGTTCGGCAAGGTTGGGTACCCAAAGCTGATCTTTAAATTGTTCGAGGTCAATGATTTCATTTCCGCAGACATAGTATAATTTCTTTCTGGCTTCTTCTGTTCCATCGTAGCGATTGTACTCATCTGTTATAATGTAGTTGCCGTGCATAAATGAGTAAAATGTATAAGAAAGTTTACCAGTGGCAGCATCCCATATCTTTAATTGCTTGTCGTCTGATGTTGTCAGTATCCTTTTTCCGTCATTACTGAAATTTGCAAACCTGACAGCACCGGGTAATGCAAATAATACCTGGTTAGTATTAGCCTGGTAAACGATTGAATTGTTATTACAGGAAACTATAATTTTCAGTCCATCGGGACTTATGTCCCAATCAGGAGTCTCATTTCCACAACTACTATTATTTACTTTTAATAACTGCTGCCAGCTATCCGTATTCCAGATGGTTAGACTATCTGTTGAAAATGAAAAATACTTTGACCTTGCCGAAAAACCCACATTGGAATAATATACAAACCCGGAGGTATCTTGAAGGTAAAGCACTTCTTTTCCCGTGACCAGTTCCAGCACTCTTATTTCTGTGGGACTGTTTGCTTTTGTTTTGAAGCCAGCACTATCGCCATCCAGTTCCTTTTGCAGGTTATTCCACATAATGTCTAATTGAGCAGAAGCATTGCTAACTACCAATGCTATGTAACGATTGTCATCGCTCAGCACCGGCCTGCTGTAATCGCCAAACTTGCTTTTTACTTTATAAAAGAGTTTGCCTGTTTGGGCATCCCAAACTTTTAATATGCTGTCTCCACCATTGAATGTGATGAAATAATTATTATCCAATGAGTACCTGCCCTCTATTTTTTTTGCCGTTTCACCCTGTAGTATCACTTTTTTCTTATTGGTTTCTATTCCCATTTGCCCGGAGGCAGAATCAAATCTTACATACTTGTATGGATCAATCGTTTTTCCCAAAACGTATTTTTTCTTGCTGCTGTCGTACTGGCCTGTTAGTTTGCCGGTTTGTATATCCCATGAAAATTTTTCTTCATTACCGGTAGTGGTGAAAATATTGTTACCATCATCACTAAAATACTGCTCCCCGTCGTAATCAATAAGGCCGGTTAAAACAGATACCCATTTCCCTTTATTATCATATAATGCCGGAACATCATACGAAGTAATAGTAAGAATATGTTTTCCATCAGGGCTTATTTCCGGATTCTTATAGATAATGCCATAAAATTGCGAGACATCTCTGCTGATATGACCGTTTAGTATCAGCTTATCGGCTACAATGCTATAAACAAAAATGCTGTCATAGGTAACAACCATCACCGCCTTCCCTGCCTTATCAATTTTCGTTTCAACAATGTCCCCTGGTGGTTTCTCGCCTTGCAACCTGATACTTTTAAACGTTTGTAAATTCAGGAGAGATGGCTGGTAAAAATATCGTTCATCACTGTTTGTTTCCATTGTATCATTATCAACGATTTTATATAGCTTTTCTGTTCCGCCTGTAAACAAGAAACGGCCGTCACCGCTTATTACAGGTTCTCCAAAGCCAGCGGTATGAGGCTCAGAAATATAAATGGTCTTCCCTGTAGCGATATTTGCAGCAATAAAATAATTTGAAGTCAACAAATAAACTTGTTTGTTATTGGCTGCAAAGCTGATATTGTAAGCACCATAGCTATTTATGTTCATATTTATTTCCTTCAACAGCTTAATGGTGACCCTGTCCCAGATAAAAATTTTATGATAATTATAATCATAAGCGGCAATTAATTTGCCATCATTGCTGATAGCAGTAAATGAGAAGTAATGAAAGGACCCATCTTCTTTTTGTACTTTAAAACTATCTATCAGTTTGCCAGTTTGTAAATTCCAGAGGCCAATGCCTTCATTTAGTAATGTAGCAGCCCATTTTTCATCATTACTTATACTTACCTGCTTCTGCGGAAAAGCAAGTCTTTGTAATTGTA
Organism: Chitinophagaceae bacterium; assembly: GCA_046598205.1. GTDB lineage: Bacteria > Bacteroidota > Bacteroidia > Chitinophagales > Chitinophagaceae > JJ008. The sequence continues at coordinate 17,689 of JBKJIX010000225.1, read as the reverse complement.
TTATTTCCTGCCCTGTTTGCAAATTCCAGATACGGTTGGTTCCATCCTCCACTGAAGCCGATAACAAGTAGTTACCCCTGGGACTAAAGTCCACAGTTGTTATATTTGATTTATGACCATACAATGTTTTTAGTAGTCTTCCGGTTGCCGGGTCCCAAAGTTTTATAGTTTTATCATCGGAAGTTGTGGCTATTAATTTACTGTCAGGGCTAAAACGGGTATTGATTATTTTATTCACATGGCCTACGGGTATTACCAGTTTGGGTTGCTGGGAAAAAAGATTAACCGGGATGATGAGCAAGATTAAAAAATAGCAATATGGATTGACTGAAAGCATTGTGTCTTTATTTTTTCTGGGAAAAGTTACCGTTAATCCCAGAGACTATCAATACCCTTTAGCCGGTATAAGCAGCTTTTTCTGATGTTTTAAAAAAAATCCCCAAAAAATTAGTTTTGAATTACTAAATCATTTAGTTTTGAAATCCGTCCCGGATATCCGGGATTACAATACGAAAAAACATAAATTTAACCCATGGCAAAGACAGACAAAACAACCGAAACTACAGTAAACAATAGTGAGAAACTAAAGGCCCTTAAGCTTACAATGGATAAGCTGGAGAAAGATTACGGCAAAGGAAGCGTAATGATGCTGGGCGATAAAGCAGAATCAACCCAGGAAGTAATTTCTACCGGCTCTATCGGGCTGGATGTAGCCCTCGGCATCGGTGGCTTACCAAGAGGCCGGGTAGTTGAAATATACGGCCCTGAATCTTCTGGTAAAACAACCATCGCTACTCATGTAATAGCTGAAGCACAAAAGAAAGGCGGTATGTGTGCCTTTATAGATGCCGAACATGCTTTTGACAGTGCCTATGCAAAAAAATTGGGTGTTGATGTTGACAATCTTTTAATATCCCAACCCGATTATGGCGAACAAGCCCTTGAAATAGCTGACCGTTTAATTCTTTCCGGCGCATTAGATGTAGTGGTAATAGACTCTGTTGCGGCACTGGTACCAAAGAGTGAACTGGAAGGAGAAATGGGTGACAGTAAAATGGGATTGCATGCAAGATTGATGAGCCAGGCCTTAAGAAAACTTACCGCCACTATCAGCAAAACAAATACTACCTGTATTTTCATAAACCAGTTGCGTGAAAAAATTGGTGTTATGTTTGGCAACCCCGAAGTAACTACTGGTGGTAATGCATTAAAATTCTACGCCTCTGTTCGTCTTGATATCCGACGCATGACACAGGTAAAAGATGGCGATGAAGCTATCGGTAACCACGTAAAAGTAAAAGTGGTCAAGAATAAAATGGCTCCACCGTTCCGTGCAGCTGAGTTTGACATCATATTTGGAGAAGGTATTTCTAAAACAGGGGAAATAGTGGATATGGGTACAGAACTGGGCATCGTTCAAAAAAGCGGATCCTGGTATAGCTACAATGGCGACAAACTGGGGCAAGGCCGTGATTCTGTAAAACAACTAATGGTGGATAATCCTGAAATGGCAAATGAAATTGAGACAAAGATCAGGGAGAAAATTAAAGAAATGCAGTCCGCCTAAAATATTTATAATCAACATTTTAAAGATGGGTTAGTAAGTAAACCCCTCTGTTCTGCCAAAGGCAAGACGGGAGGGTTTTTCATTTTTTCACAAATAATTTACAGGAAATTATCAAATCAATGTTTAAACATTGTATATTTGTTTTCTTTGCCGCAACCATCAGCACAAACAATTCGTTTTATTTTACATGAATCAACCGGACTCTAATATAGCTTTGAAGAAATGGCTGCATATTTTATGCGCTGCTATTTTACTTATTTCTTTTTTTCTACCCTGGCTAAAATGGGGTGGTAGTCCGGTAAGTGGCTACACTATGCCAATGGGTAGCTTTTTTTTACTATCCGAAAAAGTAGGTGGACCAGAAAACCCTTTTCCTCAGTTTAGTTTCTCTTTCTATATATTTTGGCTTATCCCGGTAATGGCTATTATAGTTATTGCCTTAGTACTTTTAAAAAAGAAAGCTCTCCTCTCTTCATATGTTACCGGGGCTTTATCACTGGCATTATTAACTGTGTACTTTCTTTTTTCCCGCACTTTACTCGATTTTGGAGTTGGTACTAAAGTATCATCCATGATAAAAGCCGGTTTTTATGTACAAGCCTTAGCGGCAATATTTCTTATTTTCACAGCTTTTCCTGTTAAACGAATGGTAACTAAACTTATATGGTTACTTATAGGTCCGGTATTTGCATACGGGGCTTATATGGTGGGTGAAAAATACATTATGTCAGAAACACATTCTGCCACGGAAAACGTAAAGGCAGATTACACCGTGAATTCGGTTGATTTAATAAAAGAATTTCTTTCGAACGATACGGCTACCAATAAAAAATACCGGGAGAAAATGCTGGTCGTAAATGGTAATGTTTCGATAGTTGATATCAGGGATGATTCTACCAGCAATGTTAAGTTTGCTGACACTACGGGTTATTTTATAAATATTTCTTTGGAAAAGGACCAGTTTGATAAAGTAAAAAACATTAAACCCGGTGACCCCGTTTCCCTAAAAGGTGTTTGCAGTGGCAGCTTTTTCAGTGAAATACTTGGCACCACTTCTATAGATTTTAAAAGAGCAACATTAAATAAAAAATAATCCGTAATTGCGGCTAAAAGTAAAATCAATTAAAACAAAAACAAATGAAAAAATCAATTCTATTTCTTTCTTTACTTACAATTACAGGAAGCCTTATTGCGCAAAAAGTAACTACAACTTCTGCCGTTGTTAGCTTTGATGCCACCACACCAAAAGATGCATTACCCAAAGCAGAAAATAAAACAGTGATTGCATCATTTGATAAAACAACCGGTGCTGTTGCATTTGAAGCCGCTGTAAATAATTTTGCTTTCAGCAATCCAAAAATACAGGAGCATTTTAATGCTGCTACCTGGATGAACTCTGCCAGCTTTCCTAAATTTACTTTTAGCGGCAAGGTTGATAAAATAAATAAAGTAAAATTCAAAAAGGATGGTACTTATAAAGTAAACGTTACTGGTAACCTTACAGTAAAAGGTATAGCAAAACCAGTTTCTGCCCCTGCTACTGTTACTGTAGCTGGCGGTGTTATTTCTGCTGCTGCTTCGTTTATAATTAAATTAGCTGACTATGGTATTGGTGGTGCTCCAATTGATGGTGGCAAAGTGGCTAAAGAACCTAAAGTAACTGTGACTGCAAGTTTTAATTAATAAATAGTATTTATATCAATAAGCCGGTTTCGTTTAAAACGAAACCGGCTTATTATTGATTGCAATCAGCATTAATTTCCAAATACTTTCTCCATGTGTACCAGCTTTCCCATTGCATCAAACCCTTCTACAACTACTTTAAATTTTTTACTGAAATCATTATTGAAGAAACTTAATTTCACTGATGTTGTTTCAGTATCAGTATATACATCCGGGTTCCAGTAAAGTGTGGTCCGGCTATCTGAAGCCAGATGCCTGATTTCTTTATTATTATAATCAGGTGTATAAAATTCTTTTGATATTGAATAGCCCTGATACTCCACAAAACTCAGCTTATCGGGTTTTTCATCCCTGTTCGATTTATCCCGGGTGTACACCGCCAAAGCCCCGCCAGGCGAGCCGCTACCCACTCCAACAAAACCGGCTTCGTAAAATTTTACCAATGCCACATCATCCATTCTCAGCACTCTTAACTGGTTAATATCGGCTGGCACTTCATCAAGGAAAATACCAACCAGCCATTTTTGGCCCGACATCAGGCTTATATTTTTCCTGTTCACAAAACGACCTCCTTGCAATTCCAGTTGTTGTATCCTGTTCTTAACATAATCCACTACATTAATTGATTTGTCATTGGCCGGGTTATTAATATTATCAATTTCCACTTTTCCCGGCGATTTGAAAACACCGGTTGTATATTTTTCATTTACAATGTCAATTGGTTTTTTATTTGGCTTTGCCTGAACGGTTACTTTTTCTAATTCCTTTATTTCATCCACCCCGGATTTTAAGTAATCATAACGGGTACTTACTTCTTCTTTCGAAGTATTGGCATTAATATCTCTTATAATCATATTGTCAAGCATCCCTGATGGTATCAGTTCTAGCGGTTGCCGGAGTGTATCGCTGTCAATACTTATCAATGCAGATTTTATCTTGCCTTTGCTGTCCTTATAAGCATAGAATAATTTTGCTTTCCCCATAAACAATAAGGAATCCATTCTAAAACGGCCCGCAGCATCTACCAGCACATCGTAGTTCTGGGAAGTAGAATCTTCGGCTTCTAAAAAAATATTCAGATTACCACCTGACAGAGGTTCATTTTTTTTATCATCCGTCATTCTCCCTGTTATCGAAATCATTGGCTGGTCGCTATACTTTTTAACAGGCAATTCATTGGCAAGAATCTTTGCCCAGTTAAACCTGTTCCAGCCGTGAGTAAGCAACAGGTTATCTATTGCCTGCTTCGTTGTATCATTACTTACTGAAAAATACCAGGCAGGATTATAAACATAGCCTTTTAAATCGCTGGTTAGTAAAAGCCGGGACCAGATATTATCATTATCAGCAAAACTTCCTCCTGACGCATCGGTGATGGAAACAGAACAACTTCTTTGTATCGCCTCTGCAAAATTTAATTCAATTTCATTGGCTGCTCTTTTCTCAACAGATATTTTAGTAGCTGCAACAGTAGCATTACTCTTATATTCTTTGTTGTCTACAAAAGAAAGGCGTTCTGCAAGAGGCATTCCATCCTTGTTAAATACGGTGAAATGCAAAATACCTGAAGGAAGGCTATCGGTTACCAGGTGGCCTATCACAGAAGGATAATCTTCAAACGTAATTTCATTTTCATATATCACCTGGTTATTAATGTCGGCGACTACCCATACACTTGCAAACTGTGCTTTATCTTTTACACTCCGGGATAGCTGGAATTTTTTTCCTCCCTTCTCATCCTGCACTTTCAGATTAATACCCAAAGCTTTCACTTCCGGAAGCTGGTAAGCTCTTTTTCCGTTATCTGTTTCTACTTCTGCTATATATGTTTTTCCTGCCTGTGCTTTAAATTGTACTTTACCAATACCATCATGGTAGCTTTTAAAAGAAGAAATGGTAGTCCCTTCCCCTGACCGGATAATCCCATTTATTTCCACCGGCTTACCCCATTGATCGGTAGCTTTAAATCCAACCACCGTTAAAATACCATCAACAAGATGGCCACTTTCAGGAAAAAACTGTAATGAAACATTTTGAGTTAGTGATTTTTCTTTTGCTGTTTCGGATGGTTTAAAAACAAAAATGTTCTTCTTATAAACAAAGGCTTCATCATAATTAAGCATCTGTGGTGTTAGTGCCCTTACATAATAATTTCCCTGCGGAAGCGAATCAGGAATTGCAATACTCCCTTTGGCAACTGCACCCAGTACGGGAAATTTTTTATTGCTGACGACCTGACCTTTACTATTTGTAAATTGCAGGTATAAATTATTGGCACCGGCACTTGGTTTACCATCACTGTATAAATAAGCTTTGAGCCAGATTGTTTCTCCCGCCACATAATATTCTTTGTCGTAGTGGATATATATTTTCTCCGGCTGGTGCTCTTTTGTCAGTGCTGTTAGTGCCGCTTCAAATTTTTGAGCAGAAGAATAAAGAACAGCAAACAATAAACTGAAGATAATAAAGAACAATTTCTTCATGCGGCAATTTTGCGGGTAAATTAAGTAATTATCTATCCGGTGAACCAGGAGTTTATATTAACGGAAACCCAGCCGGATAAAGATGATTAATACAGGCTTTGCGCTGCATCAGAGTATGGTCCAGGTAGAGTTTAGGCAGAAAGTGTCAATTTACAGTATCATCAAATTTTGTTCCCATCAGCGACCTGAATTCGGGGATGCCGGTTTTCATCTCCGCTTTATCTCCAAATATTTTCTTCAGGTTCTTATTCATTATTTCCAATACAAGATTTAGCTCTTTTTCAGTTTTTACCTCGCCTCTATATACATTGTCTTTAAAACCAGTTTCCCGTTCTGTAAAATGAGCCCACTCATACTGACCGTTCTTTTTCTTTTTCGCTAAAAATTTATACCGGCCAGTGCCGGGTATAGAACCGCTAACAACAGCTATGGCAATCTCTTCTCCCTTTTCAATATTCATTACGGCTATCTGTGACATTTTTAATTTTAAAATTAAAACTATTTGGTGAATGATGCCTAAGCGCAGACTTTGAAAACGCATTAAAATGAGAGTAAGAATAGGGAATTCAGATTTTTTGCACACGGATGACACGGATTGGACAGATTACCACAGATTTTTTTGAATGAATCTACTAAAATTGATACCTGTCTATGGATGAACACAGATTATTCTGCTACGCAGAATTATAGCTGTTTTACTTCCAATATTTCCTGAAAATTTCTATCCCACTTTCTGCGAAGCAGAAAGAAATCAGTGTTCATCCGAATAATCAGTGTCATCCGTGTGCTTGTATTTTCTTAATTTGTTTGTCCTGTATCTGCAATCAAATATCCACCCGCAATCAGTAAATTGCATATCCTCTTATGGCATTCAATCTTTATAATCCCTTTCCCCCCGCCGGTGATCAGCCGGATGCTATCCGCCAGCTTACGGAAGGAATAGTAAATGGAGAAAGATACCAGACCTTATTGGGTGTAACCGGAAGCGGTAAAACATTTACCGTTGCCAATGTGATTCAGAATGTGCAGCGGCCAACATTAGTGTTGACACATAATAAAACATTGGTGGCACAACTCTATGGTGAGTTCCGCCAGTTCTTCCCGGAGAATGCCGTAGAATATTTTGTTTCTTATTATGATTACTATCAGCCGGAAGCTTATATGCCGGTGAGTGATGTGTATATTGAAAAAGACCTCAGCATTAATGATGAATTGGATAAGCTTCGCCTGAGAGCAACATCAAGTTTGCTCAGCGGACGAAGGGATATTATTGTAGTAGCCTCTGTAAGCTGTATTTATGGTATGGGTAATCCTACTGATTATGAGAACGGTATTATCCGCATTAATAAAGGACAAACAATTTCAAGACAGGCATTTCTTCATGCCTTGGTTAATTCTACGTACAACAGAACTACTTTAGAATTTAACCGGGGCACATTCCGGGTAAAAGGTGATACCGTTGACATTAATCTTCCTTATGTTGACTATGGTTATCGCATTACTTTTTTTGGTGATGAAATTGAAGAAATAGAAAGCATAGATGTGGTGACAAGCAAACGAATCGGCCTGATGGATAATGCAGCCATCTTTCCAGCAAATCTTTATATAGCGCCAAAAGATATATTACAACAGGTATTGTATGAGATGCAGGACGAAATGGCTGCACAAGCCGAATATTTTAAAAAAGAAGGAAAATATATAGAAGCACAGCGGCTGAGTGAAAGAGTGAACTATGATATTGAAATGATCAGGGAGCTGGGCTATTGCAACGGTATTGAAAACTATTCCCGTTTTTTTGACAGGAGAAAACCCGGTACCAGGCCATTCTGTTTGCTCGATTATTTTCCTAAAGATTACATAACCATAATAGATGAAAGCCACCAGACTATTCCGCAGGTAAGTGGTATGTATGGTGGCGACAGAAGCCGGAAATTAGTATTGGTTGATTATGGTTTTCGTTTGCCCTCTGCATTAGATAACCGTCCGTTGAATTTTCATGAGTTTGAATCGCTGACCAACCAGGTTGTTTTTGTTTCGGCCACGCCGGATAATTATGAATTGGAAAAATGCGGGGGTATTGTGGTAGAACAGGTAGTAAGGCCAACCGGTTTATTAGAACCGCCGATTGAAATCCGCCCAAGTGTAAACCAGATAGATGACTTGCTGGATGAAATTGATAAGCGGATAAAAATGGGAGACCGGGTGCTGGTAACAACACTGACGAAAAGGATGGCGGAAGAAATGGATAAGTATCTCCACCGCATCAATGTGAAATCAAAATACATACATAGCGAGGTGCATACATTAGACAGAATAGAAATACTGCGGGAACTGCGACTCGGAAAAATTGATGTGCTGGTAGGAGTGAATCTGCTGCGTGAAGGATTGGACCTCCCTGAAGTTTCTTTGGTAGCCATACTCGATGCAGACAAAGAAGGTTTTCTGCGTAATGAAAAATCATTGACACAAACTGCCGGAAGAGCAGCAAGAAATGTAAATGGCCTCGTTATTTTCTATGCTGATAAGATGACGGAGAGCATGGAAAAAACAATTAATGAAACCAACCGCCGCCGGGAAAAACAAATTGCTTTTAATATAGAATATGGCATTACTCCAACAACAGTTATAAAATCAATGAAAGAAGTGTTTGCACAAACTTCTGTATTGGATATTAAAGGATACGACCCGGCTAACCCTTATGCCATTGCACCAGACGAAGACATGATAACGGTGGCTGCTGAAGAGCAGGCTGAATACAAAACCATTCCTTCTATGGAAAAGGTTCTTTCAAAAATTAAAAAGGAAATGGAAAAAGCAGCGAGAGATTTGGATTTTATGGAAGCAGCAAGGTTAAGAGATGAAATGTTTTTGATGCAGAAGAAGTTGGGAGAGATGAAAAAGTAACATTGCCAGAACAAAATCTAGTCAACAATACATTCATTATCTTCAAAGAGTCTTTGTACAGGAGATTACTCATAACATTACTTACTCTTTGTTTTTGCAATACCCTTTTTGCCCAAAAGCCAAAGCTTGTGCTGCCGATTAGGCATAATCACATAACCGGCTATATAATGACATTTACTTTTAAAATGATTAAACCAGTTATAAATTAAATCTTAGCCATTGGTTAGTTCTATTAACGGCTTCCATTGATGAGAGGTAAAAGTGATAAAATAAACGCCACCAGGTTCGGGTATCTGTCGCTTAACAGGCATTTCGAATGTACAACTTTCGCTTCGGTTTGCATGAACGGCTACCCGATAGCTATCGGGTGCCACAACTTGTCCCGTCCTTGCGGGAGCCCCCACTCACAAAGCCATCTGACACATCGCCTGGGAATGTTTATTATTGGTGACTCGGCCGGGAAGAAAAAGAGTGTTTATAATTTGGGTTACACTAATGCTTTTTTCTTGCTTGTACTTGTCAAACGGGTTTTTGTTGTTGCTTTTTTCTTCCGATTTCTATCGGAAGGCATTTTTCGTCCTGTTGCTTTATAGTAAGCAATTATCTCACTAATTCTTTTTCTGTCTGCTGTTGTCAACGGAGTTGGGTCAACTACAAAATCAACTCCTGCTGGTTCTTTTATGTATCCCATTGTCTTAATAATTTAAGTTGGAAAATATTTTTTAATTAGTTTGAGTGCTTCTTGTGGAAAGATTACCATTTTGTGTCTGCCAACAGATGTGGCACCTAAAGTCTTTTCGTAATGTTCTATTAATCTTGTTTTGGACGTGAAAGAAACAAAACCTTGATAGCCTTTGTCCCACGAAGATTTACAAGTAAAAGCAAACAGATTGCCAGGAACTCCCTCATAAAGCTTAGTCTTACCTAGGTTGAATGGAGCACTTTCAATAAGATGCAAATAATAATGATCGTTGTATTCGCTTATACTTAAAAGCCCTTGAATGATTTCGGGATTATTTCTGATTGTTAATTTAAAGACTTGCCTATCTGTCAACTTAAATTCGGTTGCCCAATTGAAAAGCCACCCTTTTTTTTTAGTAACATTTTTTAAATCCGCCTTTGAGGTTGGATGAACGTCAGTAGGGAAACTATCGCCAGAAATAGTATTAATTATACTATTTGTTAGCTTATCAATCTTAATTCCTAAATGATATTTACTTTGTTTTACCACATTTCAAAGATACGAAAAGTGTTGTTTGAGGTAGATGAAATATGCCGCTTTCCTCCGCGGTATTACTTACTCATTGTCTCAATTTTCCTTTCTGAATTACAATTCTGGCCAGTAGCTTGTAAGTTAAAGATCACAGAAATAAAGAAGCCGGAAATGTTCATCAGCGAACAGGCCGAAGGTGATTTTAAAATGATGAAGCATGAGCATCATTTCAAGCCTTGTGACAATGGCACCATCCTGATTGACCTTTTATATTTTGAATCCCCCTACGGAATACTGGGGCAGGGTCTTAACAGTCTTTATCTTACCAGATACATAAAGCGGCTGCTGGAGCAGCGGAATAAAACCATTAAAGAATATGCAGAGAGTGATAAATGGAAGAAGGTGTTGATTAAGTAAAAATCAGAAAAGACAAAACTGTTTTCCCATCTGACACTTAGCCTGGGAATGTTTATTATTGGAGACTAGACCGGGAAGAAGGAACATTGTCTGTGTCTGGAATACTTGTTATGTCAAAGGATGTAATATCCGTACTGCTTTTAAACACTCTGAATGTAACTTTTTTGAAACGATATTGTTTCAAAACTTCGAGCAAAGTTTCATAGTATTCTTGCTTACGTCTATTGGGCGCAAAAACAACACCTATTAAGTTTAATTCATCATCATTGTCACCGTCGATGTATGCTGAACAGTCTTCTATCCATAATTTTTTGTCCGTTTCGTCTACAAAAGCCTTTCGATATTTAGGAAACATTTTTGTCTGATACTGGGATAAAACTGCTATTGCAGTGTCTTTCATTTTCCAAATTGTGATGTCAGCTTTTTCAGCTACTAATTGCCCGGAGCACTGATACCAAGCAAGTCCAAGTCGCCGAAGTTGAAATTTTGCATCTTCTAAATCTCTTACAGCATTTTCATCTGAAAAATCCGACATAATTTTTTTTATGTTTTCTATAATTGTTCTTTTTTCTTCTTCGGTATATTGCGGAAGTGTTTCAGTAAAGGTATTATCAGGTGCTTGCTCTTTATTAGTTGTGTTCGAACAAGATTGCAGTGTCAAGATAAATATAGTTAATAGGATAAGTCGCATTGATTTATTGATTTGCAGAGTATGCCACTATTGATGATACAACTCTGTAATTTACGCAACTTCTTCTATAAAAACAGACTGACAACCACCATAAGATTAAACAAGAAACAATCTCATTTTACTTTCTCATCCTTTATTTTTGCTATATAACTATGAGCAACAAACCCACTCTCCATACTTCCCTTTCACCGGCATTATTACATTTATATGATTTAAGCAACAGTGTTGTTGTTATTATAGATGTGTTCCGGGCTACTTCCACTATTGCTTCTGCTTTATACAATGGCGCCAAATGTGTAATACCCGTTGATTCGATACCAAAAGCAATTGAGATAAGCAAAAGCATCGGTGGTATTGCAGCGGGTGAAAGGGATGGAATGATAGCTGAAGGATTGCAACACGGCAATTCCCCAATGGAATATCCCCGTGAGTTTATTGAAAACAAAACCCTGGTACTCACCACCACCAATGGCACAAGGCTTTTGCAAATGGCATTAGATAATAATGCAGACACTATTATATCCGGTTCTTTTCCTAACCTTTCGGCAGTTTGTGATTTTCTGGTAGCTGAAAAAAAGAATGTGGTGTTGGGCTGTGCCGGATGGAAAGATCGGTTCAACCTGGAAGACACTTTATTCGCCGGGGCCGTTATTAATCGTATCGAAAAAGAATTTACTGTTCATTGCGACAGCTCCTTGATGGCAGAAACAATGTATATAAAGCAAAAAGATAAAATCATTGACTTTGCGCCGAAGCTTACCCATTATCATCGCCTGGTAGAAAGATTTGGGTTGATAGAAGATATTAAATTCTGCCTTACTAATGATGTAGCCAATGTGTTGCCGCTGTATAATGACGGGAAGCTGATTGCGAAATAGTACAACTTATCTCAAAAGAAAAAGGAACACAAAGAACACTACGAACCACGGCGTACACAAAGAAATTACAGCTTTATTGACAATGCGTTGTGTTCTTTGTGTCTTCTTTGTGAACGTTGTGTTCCTTCTGTTTAAGGAGCGGTGAGGGCAAAAAAATCTACTAAGATACTTTATTTTTCCTGCACTATCTGACAATAAAATTTATTTATTATTTATCCCATTTTACGAGGAAATCCGCTGTACATTCTTTTACATTTGCCGATTAGCCTTTTTTGGTTAAGCTGGTGAAATAGCGTTAGTCAACCAGCAATCTTAAATCTAAAATCGAAAATAGTTTTGGCCTTACCGCACCTTGTTAAATACGTTTACACCCATGGAACGGATGAAGTAATCCGCAGAGGCAAAAAAATCCATGCTATCGGTTTTGTAGAACTGGTAGAATATGATGACCTGTTTGGTTCTGCTGTGTTCCGGGTAAAAGATGATAGCTACTCCACTTACTACAAAGTATATATCCAGAAATTTAAAGACCCCAAAGCAACATCACTCCGTTGCGCCTGCCCGTATAACATGGGAGATATTTGCCGACATGAGGCAGCAGCCATGTTCCAGTTGCAGGATATGATAGACCGGGGCCATTTGCAGGCAGAAGAAATAGTGTATGATCAGCGACATACGGTTGCCAAGATGAAAGCCATCGACTTAAAAACACTGCGGTTACTTTCTTCCCCCGAATTATTTATCGAAGCAGAAACATATCTGCAATCGAATAAAGCTAAAATTGAGTTTGCAGAAAACGAAGTAGTAAAGGCATCGGTAAAACTGAACGGCCAGGACTATAAAGTTATTATCCGTAAAAACGAAGAAAGAAACTTTGATACCAGTTGCGATTATGAAGATGAGGAGCACCTGTTGTGTTTGCCGAAACTGATTGTTTTTTTGCAGCTGGTAAATTCTCACGGCACATATTATTTCGACACTATCCGCAATTGGGATAAAGAAAAAAATAAATTGCTGGAAGCCTACGGCTATTCTTTAAAAGATGATTTGAAAGGCAAGTTTGAATTTGCATACAAAGATGCCAAACCATTTTTACGGGTATTGGATACAAGTATAAAAAGAGTGGCACAGGTAGCTACTGCACCTAAACCAGTATTGCTGCCGCAAAAAGAAAAAGACTCCGATAGCTATCGGGGGGCAGATGCACCGGATGTAATGGAAGAAATTATTCCATCACCATCACACCGGTTAGGAGTTGTTTTTAATTTTAATAAAAAGAACTTTCCGCAGTTTACGGTAGATGTGGTAATAGGCGAACCGAATGAGACGAACGATGCCTTTACCGGCACCGTGGAAAAATTGGACATCAGCCGCTATGTAAACACCGACAACTTACCCGAAGGTGATCAGGATTTGCTGACACTGTTACGAAAATTACAGGAAACTGAAATCAATAAATATATCAGTCGTAATTCACCTTTCTCCGGTATCTGGGAAAATATTATACATGCAGAAGAAGATGATTTGCCGGATGAAACAAAAGAACTGATGGCAGAATACTTACTGCCAAAACTGAAAAAAATATTTACCGAATCGGCAGGCAATCCTTTTATATTCCTGTTGCCCGATAAAAAAGCATTCAAGACCAATAACCTGCAGCAGTTACAATTGCAGGCCGAGGATGCAAAGCCGCATTTTATTATAAAGAAAAACCCGATAGCTATCGGGTCCCACTACACTATTCAGTGCCGTGTAAAAGCTGGTCCGCTGGAGTTTGACCTCGGCGATAATGAAGCAGCAAGCCCGTTATTCTTTTTATACAATAACCAGGCTTATCTCTGGAAGGATAATGATGTAATTCACCTGGTAGAAAAATTTTTACCCACCGGTAAAATGAGTGTGTCGGCTGATGAATGGGTGAAAACGCTGAACGGATTCATTATGCCACTGGCAAAAGAACACAAAGTGGATTTTGATAAATCATTAGTGCAGGAAATAAAAGATGGCAACCCGGAAGTAAAATTGTTCTTGTTGGAAAAAGGCGACTTCCTCGTTTTTCAACCATCGTTCTCTTATAAAGGTTACGAAACAAGAACAAGGGACAGAGATGAAATGATAGTGCCGCAGGGAGATAAAGTGCTGGTGGTACATCGCAACCGGGAAAAAGAAAATGAGTTTATACAAAAATTGCAAAACCTGCATTCAAGTTTTGCATTTAATGAAGACTCAGGTACATTGGCATTAAAGGGAACGGATGTATTAAAAAACAACTGGTTTTTTTTGTTTGTAGATGCTATGAAGGAAATGAAGACACCGGTATTTGGATTTGAAGCGTTGAAAAATTTTCGGTTCAATACGGCTAAGCCGCAAACGAAAATTTTCATCAGTAGTAATACCGATTGGTTTGATGCAAAAGTAGATATTGTTTTTGGTGACCAGAAAGTAAGCGTAGCTGAAGTAAAAAGGGCCTTGGCTAATAAACAACAATTTGTACAACTGAATGATGGCACACTCGGTATTTTACCAGAAGAGTGGTTGAAAAAGTATTCATTATTGTTTCGGGTGGGGGAAGGAAAGACGGATACACTAAAACTGTCCCGCTATCATTTAAGTGTGGTAGATGAGCTGTATGAAACAAGAGATGAAGAAGAATTGATTGTACAATTAGAAGAGAAGTATGAAAATCTGCGGCAGTTTAACCAGATAAAAGAAATAGAGCCGTCGTATCATTTAAAGATGATACTGCGGCCTTACCAGGTGGCGGGTTATCAATGGCTGAATTATTTGAAAGACATTAAATGGGGCGGCATACTGGCAGATGATATGGGTTTGGGTAAAACGGTTCAGGCCCTTTCCTTTATGGAGTATTACAGAAATGAGAATGGCAAGTTGAAAGCATTAGTTGTTTGTCCCACCACACTGATATACAACTGGGAGAATGAAATAAAAAAATTCACCCCCAAACTAACGTACCGCATTCACCACGGAGGCACAAGAACGAGGATGAGGGAAGAGTTGGTTGATCATGACATTACGATTACCACTTACGGCACCCTTCGCAGTGATATCAAATTACTGATGGGGATAGAGTTTGATTATGTACTGTTGGATGAAAGCCAGGCTATCAAGAATCCATCTAGCAAAGTAACCAAAGCGGCTTGTTTATTAAATTCGAAGAACCGTCTGTGCATGAGTGGTACGCCATTGCAGAACAATACGTTTGACATTTTTGCCCAAATGAATTTCCTCAATCCGGGTATGCTGGGTACCATGGAATTTTTCCGGCAGGAGTTTGCCATACCAATTGATAAGTTTGGTGACAGAGATAGAAAAGACCATCTTAAAAAAATTCTGTATCCGTTTATATTAAGGCGTACCAAAGAACAGGTGGCAAAAGACCTTCCGGAAAAGCAGGAGATGATTTTGTTTTGCGAAATGGAAGACGAACAGCGTAATATATATGATGCGTACCGCAATGATTTCCGCAACCAGATATTGGGTACCATTGAAACACAGGGTATTCAAAAATCGCAGCTCACCATTTTGCAGGGATTAATGAAACTTCGGCAGATATGCGACTCGCCGGCCATACTGAACGAACAGGAAAAATTTGAAAACCATTCCATCAAGCTGGATGAACTGGCAAGGGAGATAACAGAAAATATCGGCGACCACAAGGCGTTGATATTTTCACAGTTTCTCGGCATGCTGGCATTGATAAAAGCGAAGCTGGATGAACTGGGTGTGAAGTATGAATATTTTGACGGAAGCACTTCCGCACCCGACAGGCAAAAAGCTATAGAAAGTTTCCAGAACAATGATGAGGTAAGGGTGTTCCTGATTTCGTTGAAGGCGGGTGGTGTAGGTCTTAACCTTACCGCTGCAGACTATGTATATATTGTTGACCCCTGGTGGAACCCTGCCGTGGAGCAACAGGCCATTGACCGTACTCATCGTATCGGACAAACCAAAAACATATTTGCCTACAGGATGATCTGTAAAGACACCATCGAAGATAAAATTCTGTTACTACAGGAAAAGAAGAAGGCATTGGCCAAAGACATCATTTCTGATGATGCTACGTTTGTGAAGGCATTGACGAGGGAAGATGTGGAGTATTTGTTTAGTTAGTACCTCGTGACATAAATACAATAGGAAACGAAATCTTTGATTTAACAGCCAATCCATTTTTTATGGCAGGCTTAAAAGTTGGTAATTCTTTCAATACCCGCAACAACATTTTTTTCAATAAAGCGGATTCTTGCCTCTTTGCCTTTGGGATGTTCTGCCGGTGTGTCCACTTCAGAATAGACAGAATCCGGATTTATATTGTTTTTTAAAGAATCCGTAATGCTGGTTTGCGAGAACGACCGCCCGGGAACAAAGAAAGCCAGTAATAGTAGGGTCAGCAGGGTTTTCATGAACTAAAGATAGAGTACTTGCCTATTCATCGGCAAATTCAGACGTTTCACCCGGTATTTCCTCAAAAATTAACAGAACCCGAAGGTTGTTTCGCCCCCTTACGTCTATTTTCGTACACTTAGTTAAACTGATTATGAAGAAGATTTTCACCTTATCCCTCCTGTTTTTTGCCCTGATTATCACGGCAAAAGCCCAAAAATTTGATGGCAGCATAAAAGGAAAGCTGATAGACACTGCGGCCAAACAGCCCATTGCCGATGCTACAGTTTCGATTTTAAATGCAAAAGACTCGTCCCTCGCTACGTTCACCCTGTCTAATAGACAGGGAATTTTTGAAGTAAAAGGTCTTGGCGAAGGCGACTACCGGGTAATTATTTCCAGTAAAGGCTATATGGAGTTTAAAAAGACAGCCTCTATTACTGCCACATCAAAAAGCATTGATTTTGGTAACCTCAATGTGCAAAAAGATTATAAAGCCCTTGAAGGCGTTATAGTTACCAGCGAATCGCCGATTCAGGTAAAGAACGATACCGTGCAGTTCAATGCCAGTGGATTTAAAACATTGCCCAATGCAACGGCGGAAGACCTGCTGAAAAAACTACCGGGTGTGGAAGTGGATAATGAAGGCAACATCAAATCGCAGGGTGAAGCAGTGCAAAAAGTATTGGTAGACGGAAAAGAGTTTTTTGGAAACGATCCAAAGCTGGCCACTAAAAACCTGACAGCGGATATGATTGAAAGCATCCAGGTGTTTGATGATATGAGCGACCAGGCAAAATTTACCAAGATTGATGACGGTAGCCGTAGCAAAACAATCAATATCAAACTGAAAAAAGACCGCAACAAAGGATATTTTGGAAGGGCTCTGGTAGGTGTAGGCGATAATGGACGGTATGAAGGCAACATGAGTATCAATAAATTTCAGGGAGACAAAAGAATATCACTTCTGTTCAACACAAATAATATAAATAAGCAGGGTTTTTCATTTAATGACATTATCAGCTCCATGGGGGGCTTTAGCGGATTCGGCGGCGGTGGTGGTGGCAGCAGCAACTTTGGTGGCGGCGGAATGCAAATGACTGGTGGCCGTGGCGGCGGTGGTGGTGGCGGAAGTACAGGGCTTATCAAATCCCTTTCTGCAGGTTTAAACTATTCAGATCAGTGGGGTAAAAAAATAAAAGTAAGCGGAAGCTATTTTATCTCTAACTCTAATACAGTACAGGAGCAATCTGTGCTGAGGCAGACTACCTACGGCGATTCTATAGTTACATTAAATAAAGAGTCAACTTCTAATAATATAAACCAAAATCATCGTTTCAATGTACGGTTTGAATACCAGATTGATTCTATGAACTCTATCTTATATACTCCATCACTAACTTTACAGCATTCAGAGAATTTTAGTGATGATACTTCTTTCAGCAGAACAAA
>JBKJIX010000201.1:0-4358 GCA_046598205.1 Chitinophagaceae bacterium | reverse complement strand
TGGTATTGGCAGTACAGAAATAACAACCGACTGGGAGCAAAAAAGCATGAGCCATGAAAATACTTTTGATACAGACTACACTGATGTTGAATTTCTGCATAAAGAATTAGTGCGGCTTACTGAAAAAACGGCGTATTCATTACGGGAAGATGAAAAGCTGACTGGTTGTGTAACGCTAAAAATCCGGTACTCCGATTTTGAAACTACCTCCCGGCAAGAAACCGTGGACTATACTGCATTGGATGATGTGTTGATTGCAAAAGTGAAAGACCTGTTCAACAAATCCTATCAAAAAGAAAGGCCTGTCCGCTTGCTGGGTGTTAGGTTTAGCCAGTTAATTCCTTTCACTATGCAAATGAGTTTGTTTGAAAATAATGCTGAAAAGCTGGGGCTATATAAAGCAGTAGATAATATCAAAAATCAATTTGGCAGCAAGGTTATTTCTAAAGCCACTACTACCGGCCTTACTGATGGAACAAACAGAAATACAAGCAGGCACAACAAAAAGAAATCTGTAGACTAACCGTCTGTACTACAGGGCTTTATTATCCTTAAACATAGCTACTAACCATAAACTCCCCTTCCTTATCTTCGTTGCCCAAAAAGTAAAATAATATGTCTCAAGTTTGGAAAGAGTACCAGGAAAAAAATAAAGACCGTTTTCTGAATGAAATGCTTGACCTGCTCCGTATCCCTTCTGTAAGTGCCAAAAGCGAACATAAAGCCGATATGCTGAAATGTGCTGAAGCAGTAAAGAAAGGTTTGTTAGAGGCCGGTTGCTCTACAGCCGAAGTAATGGCTACCGATGGTCATCCGGCTGTATATGGTGAAAAAATAATTGACCCCACCAAACCTACGGTACTGGTGTATGGTCACTATGATGTGCAGCCTGCCGAACCGCTAGAACTTTGGACTAACCCCCCGTTTGAACCAACCATCGTTGATGGAAAAGTGTTTGCCCGAGGCAGTGCCGATGATAAAGGACAGTTCTATATGCATGTAAAGGCATTGGAAGTTTTGACAAAGACGAACAGCATGACCACCAACATTAAATTCCTGATTGAAGGTGAAGAAGAAATCGGTTCACCAAGTTTAGGAAAATTTGTAGCAGAAAATAAAGAGTTACTAAAAGCAGATGTTATCCTTATCAGCGATAGTTCTATGCTAAGCATAGAAAATCCGTCATTAGATACCGGTGTTCGTGGATTAAGTTATATTGAAGTGGAAGTAACAGGAGCCAACAGAGATTTGCACAGTGGTACGTATGGCGGTGCAGTAGCAAACCCGATTACTATTTTAGCACAAATGATTGCCAGTTGTCATGATGAAAATAATCATGTCACTATCCCAGGGTTTTATGATGATGTAGTGGTAGCGGGACCGGAAGAAAGGGCACTCATCAACAAAGCCCCTTATGATGAAAAAGAATATATGGATGAACTGGGCGTAAAAGAGTTGTGGGGAGAAAAAGGGTACAGCACTTATGAAAGAACCGGCATCCGCCCAACGATTGAAGTAAATGGCATCTGGGGTGGTTACCAGGGCGAGGGTGCAAAAACTGTTTTGCCATCAAAAGCTTATGCAAAAATTTCAGCAAGGTTGGTGCCCAACCAGTCATCAGATAAAATCACTGAAATACTACTGAAGTATTTTAAATCTATTGCACCAAAGTCTGTAGAAGTGAAAGCAGAACTGCATCATGGCGGCGAACCGTACATGACACCGATTGACAGCAAAGGATATAAAGCTGCATCAAAGGCTGTAGAAACTACTTTTGGTAAAGCACCAATTCCCGTTCGTGGGGGTGGTAGCATCCCAATATGTTCTATTTTGGAAAAAGAACTCGGCATTAAAATAATTTTCATGGGCTTTGGGTTGGATAATGACAACCTGCACAGCCCGAACGAAAAATACAATATTGAGAATTATTACAAGGGAATTGAGACAATACCTTATTTTCATAAATACTTTGCAGAAATGTAAAAAAATAAACCACAGACTTGCCTACCGGCAGGCAGGGGTGCGAAGACGCAGAGAAAACTTATACATCAGCCTCACTCTTATTGGGTGAGGTTTTTTTAATTTTGACATATGCCTGCAAAAGAAAAACTTCGTCTCGATAAATGGCTCTGGTCCATCCGCCTGTTTAAAACAAGAAGCCTGGCTGCTGCTGCCTGCGATTCAGGTAAAGTAAAATATGATGGCTCACAAGCTAAAGGATCGAAAAATGTAAATATTGGTGATGAATATGAAGTAAAGACAGAAGCAAAACGCTGGCGGATAAAAGTTACAGGTCTATTGGAAAAAAGAGTAGCGGCTTCAGAAGCCATTAAAAACTATATTGATATTACTCCCGAAGAAGAAATACAGCGATTACAATACCATGCAGCCAGTTTTCATACAGGAAAGCGGCAAAGTAAAATCGGACGACCTACAAAAAAAGAAAGAAGAGATTTAGATGAATTTCAAGACAACTGATTATTTAGCTTCTTTCTTCACCCAAAAATTATCTTTCCATTCCTCTTCACAGGAAACAGGATGCTCTTCTAACTGTTCATGAATGGCTGTTAATTCTTCTGCTGTAAGATGTTGTTCTAAATACTGAAAAAGTTCCCTTTCTTCAAACCGGATATGCGTTTCCACAAGATTGGATAGCCTGATGAAATCATACCTGTCAGCTTCTTTATCAATAGTAAGGATTAACTCCCTGATATAATCATGGTCTTTTTTTACCTGGACAGCCATTGGATGAGACGCCGTCATGTAAGGCAGCAACACTTTTTCTTCCTGAAAGAAATGAGGCCTGATATGATTTCTCCAATACCAACCTGCATAATTCCCCAGCTTGTCAATACTGACATGATTCTTTAACCCCTGCCTGATTTTCCAAACAAATAATAACCCATCATGATGCTCCCGGCTTAATGGCTGCAATTGAACACTTCTTATTATTGGTTTAATCTTATCCATACATTAAAAGTAGGCCGGTCTGCGACTGCCAGAAATGATCACTAACAGCTAAAAGGTTGATTTTGGTCAGTAGCCTGTATCCAATCTCCCAATACTGATAGAAATCATCTTTTTTGCTGTACAACATCAGTACCAAAGAAAAACCACAACGCTAATTTTACCATACAAATTATTATTATGTATCCAGGAATTGCAAGCAAAAAAAACATTCCGGCTAAAAAAACAGCAGTAATGTGTTTCAAAGATGAACTGCAACAAAAAGACACGAAGCCATCATTAAGTATTCCCGCAGTAAATATTTCTGAGACAGTAGCTGAATATATTATCGTTATAGCATCTCCCGGCCTGCACCGGGAAGACTTCAGCATAGAAGTTACTGATTCAGTGATTACGATTGCTGCAAAAAAAGAGATTGCAGAATGCAGTCAAGCAAACGACCGCTGTGAGTATGATTATACTGATTGGACAAGAGCATTTACTTTGCCGACAGATACAGATGCATTACTTGCCAGTGCAGAATATAAAAATGGAGAATTGATTATTCATATACCCCGTAGCAATACTGGCGAAAACCAGTCAAAAATCACTATTTATGTTTATTAACCCTATGACTATGAATTTACATATTGCACCTAACCGCCTTATCTGTGATATACAGGAGGAATTCAATAAGGTCTTTCCATTTTTAAAAATTGAGTTTTTTAATAATAAACTTTCCAGAACAGATTTTTCAGCGAAACAAATTCTCCCTCATACTAAAAAAATTGGCGATAGCCAGGTTGTAATTTCAGATGGCACTATTGAAATTGATGAAAAGATGAAAGTAAATGAACTGGAAACAATTTTAAAAGAGCAGTTCAGCCTTGCTGTACAGGTATTTCGAAAATCCGGCAACCTGTGGCTGGAAACCACTATGACAGACAACTGGACGCTACATCAACAGAACAATCATGGCAGAGAAATTTCAACAGAAAAATTTATCGCTATTAAAGCTGATGATTATGATTTAAACCGTGATGCAGATAACTAAAAGAGCCTAAATATATGAAAGCCATCGCTGTTCATTATTGAGATGGATGGAGTTAAGGTAAGTCTAACGTAATTACAGAAGGTCTTTATCCCTGTTTAGAATGCAATAAAATGTCAATACATCTACATACCAGCTCGCCGTTGTATGAAATTCAATCACAGTTCTCAAAGAATTTTCCCGGATTGAAACTTGAGTTCATTTTTCATGGAGACGAAAAGCTTAACCTTTCATCAAACCTGCATTACCCGTTCTTTTCTACGCCGATAAATGAGATTTACCCGGATTGCGACCATGAGAACATTATAATTGAAGAATCAATGACGGTGAAAGAAGTAGAAACCCTTTTTAATAACTATTG
>JBKJIX010000077.1:0-14906 GCA_046598205.1 Chitinophagaceae bacterium | reverse complement strand
ACAGTTAGTTCTTGCCTTGCCCGTGGCCGGGTTGATGAGTAATGAGAATGGTTACGAAGTAGCGAAACAATATACAGCAATTGATAAGGCGGCAAAGGAATTAGGGTCAGGACTTTCTGCGCCATTCATGACGCTATCGTTTATGGCGCTGCTGGTGATACCACATTTGAAATTGAGTGATAAGGGATTGTTTGATGGAGACAGCTTCGGTTTTATATAAATAGTTATTTTCCGGTATTTTATAAATATACTCAATAGCTGATCGCTGAGTATGTTGTTTAAAAAAGATTTTCTATCTTGTTTCTAACTAACTACATGAGACTTTTATTGCTATACTTTATTACAGTATTATTTACTGTTAACAGCGCAGCTCAACCAGTTGCACATAATTTAAAACGGGTGGGTGCAAAAAAAGTAAGCAGCCTTGACAGCAACGGATGGAAAAACTCCGGAATATTTACTTTAAATATAAACCAGGCAGCCCTAAGCAACTGGAGTAGTGGGGGCGAAAAATTTCTTCTTGGCATTAATGGTATTTTGAATAAATCCATTCACCACCGGTATGGAAAATATACATTGGATAGTTACCTGGATATTGAATTAGGTGTGGTAGATGCCGCTAGTTTTAAAAAAATTAGAAAAACTAATGATCGTTGTGATATGACTGTTGAATTTGAACATTCCCTGGGCAAAAAACATTATAATTACGGAATACTTTTTAATTTTAATTCACAGCTTTTTGAAGGCCATAATTATTCCTCACCTAACCAGGATAAAATTTCCAGTTTTTTATCGCCAGGAAAATTTTTACTGTCCCCGGGAATTGATTATAAAAATTATGACTCCACCAGTTATTTTTCATTTTTTATAAGCCCGGCAACTATCCGGTGGGTTACTAAAATTGACCCTGACTTCTTTCTATCAAAAAAATTTGGAATTGATTCTGCCAGTAAAGTAAATACAGAAATGGGAGCCTACTTGTCTATACACTATAACACCCAGTTTACAAAAACAGTAAAATTAATCAGCCGGCTGGATCTGTTCAGTAATTATAAGCGAAAACCGGGCAACGTAGATGTATTACTTAATAACCTGCTAATATTTAATATTTCTAAAAACTTTGCAGGTTCTATACTGCTGGATATTATTTACGATGATGATATAAAACGAAGAACACAGGTGCAGGAAATATTAGGCATAGGTGTAAAATTCAATTTATAAATATCTTCAAAGGGTAAAGGGTAATCAATAACCAACCTCTTTAATTTAAAGACGAGTAATAACAGGGCTTTTTGTTATCTTCAATATTATCAAAAAAAATATGGCTCAATCCCGCCAACTCGCTGCCATTATGTTTACCGACATAGTCGGATACACGGCGTTAATGGGTAAGGATGAACAAAAAGCATTTGAGTTACTGAATAAAAACAGGCAAATTCAAAAACCAATCATTGAACAATATAATGGACGTTGGATAAAGGAACTGGGCGATGGTGTAATGGCAAGTTTCAATACCGTTTCTGATGCAGTAAATGCAGCTATTAAAATTCAGGAAGACTGTAATGCTGCCAATGAATTCAAATTACGGATAGGCATCCATTTAGGAGAAGTGGTTTTTGAAAATGATGATGTATTTGGTGATGGAGTGAATATTGCTTCAAGAATACAGGCAATAGCTCCACCCGGTGGCATCTTTATTTCAGAAGCGGTTCATCATAATGTTTCCAATAAAAATGATATTAATACAAAATTTGTAAAAGTTGAACAGCTTAAAAATGTAAAAGAGCCTGTTCGCATTTACCAGGTAAAAATAGAAGGTGTTGAAATACTTAAACCTGTTGTTTTAGCTTCAAAAAAATCAACAGCAATCGGAAGAAAAATTTTTAGAAATAAGGGAATTGCATTATTAACTCTCGTATTTGTAGCGATAGCTATCTCAGCCTATTTCATTTATTATAATTCTCCAAAAAAAGAAAAAGGAAACATTAAGTCTGATGCGGCAAATAAAATAGATAGATCTATTGCTGTACTACCTTTTGTAAATATGAGCAGTGATGAAGACCAGGAATATTTCAGTGACGGGCTGAGTGAAGAATTGCTTAATCTCCTGGCAAAAATTCCCGAACTAAAAGTAATCGGTCGTACTTCATCCTTCTCCTTCAAAGGTAAAAATGAAGACCTGCGCATCATTGCTGAAAAATTGGGAGTAGCTCACTTGCTGGAAGGCAGTGTTCGTAAGGATGGAAATAAGATTCGTGTAACAGCGCAGTTGATAAAAGCCACTGACGGCTCACACTTGTGGAGCGAAACATATGACAGAGATTTAGAAGATATTTTCAAATTGCAAGACGAGATAGCGGGGGCTGTGGTGAAGCAGTTAAAGCTGAAACTCCTGTCTGAGCCAAAGAGTGCAGCTTCCAAGAGCAACATCGAAGTCTATAATCTGATTCTTCAAGGAAATTATTTCTTGGAAAAAAGAGATAGAGAGAGTCTTGCTAAAGCTCTTGATTTTTACACACAGGCATTGGCCATAGATTCACTGAATGCCCGTAGCTGGACAGCAGTGGCAAATTGTTTAATCTTACAATCCGATTGGCGTTGGATCGATAGCAATGAAGGCTTCAAAAAAGCTGAAATTGCTGCTAAAAAGGCCATAGCATTGGATGAAAAACAAGCAGAAGGGCATATTGTATTGGGTTTGGTTAAAATGAATCATTTTGACTGGGGTGGTGCGGAAGCGGAATTGCAGAAGGCATTGAACCTAAAACCGGGAAATGCTGATGTTTTGAGGATTATAGGATATTTGTATTTACTCCTCGGCCGCTTTGATGAGGCCATTCTGTTAACAAAACAATCAATAGTTCTTGACCCGATAAAAAGTATAACCTATTTTAATTATGGTTATCTATTGTATTGTGCCAATCAACTTGAAGAAGCCATTGCGTCATACAAAAAAGTTTTGGAGCTGACCCCTCAGTTTCCCGAGGCACATTTTTCACTTGGCAAAGTTTACCTGTTGCAGGAAAAATATGAACTGGCCCTTGGCGAAATGCCGCAGGAAACAGAAAAGGTCTATAAAATTTTTGGTCTTGCACTATCCTATCATTCCCTGGGGCGAATGAAAGAAGCCGATGAAAACATGAATAATTTTCTTTTGCAATACAAAAATGAACGGCCTTACATGGTTGCCGAATTATATGCTTTTCGCGGAGAAAAAAAATCCGCATTTGAATGGCTGGAGAAAGCATATTTACAAAAAGACAACTGGCTGACATGGCTTAAAGCAGATCCCTTATTGGAAAACCTATGGTCTGATCCCCGTTATAATGCACTTTTGAAAAAGATGAATTTGCCTTTAAAATAATTTTAATAAATGATTCCCGGACAATCCCGCCAACTGGCCGCCATTATGTTCACCGATATTGTCGGGTACACGGCGTTAATGGGGGAAGATGAACAAAAAGCATTTAGCCTTCTTAAAAAAAATAGGGAATTACAAAAACCAATCATCAAACAATACAATGGCCGCTGGATAAAAGAATTGGGTGATGGAGTCATGGCCAGTTTCAACACCGTTTCCGATGCAGTAATTGCAGCCATAAAAACCCAGGAAGCCTGCAATGCTGCTAAAGAATTTCAGTTACGCATCGGCATTCACCTCGGCGAAGTGGTTTTTGAAAACAATGATGTGTTTGGAGATGGAGTAAATATTGCTGCCCGCATTCAATCGGCTGCAAAACCAGGTTGTATTTATATTTCCGAATCTATTTATTATAATGTTTCAAATAAAAAAGATATCAATACAAGATTTGTTAGTGAAGAGAGACTAAAAAATGTAAAAGAACTGGTTCGCATTTATGAAGTGCTAATTGAAAATAATCAAACGGCAACACAATTCTCGTCAAATAATAATTCACTGGCTAAAAACTATTCCTAAAAAAAGTATCGCGGTGTTGCCATTTGTAAATAGGAGCAGCGACCCTGAGCAGGAATATTTCAGTGATGGCCTTAGCGAAGAACGCTGAACCTGCTTGCAAAAATTACGGAACTGAAAGTTATTGGTCGTATATCTTCTTTTTCGTTTAAAGGTAAAAATGAAGACCTGCGGAGCATTGCTGAAAAGCTTGGCGTACCCAACATTCTGGAAGAGAGTGTACGTAAAGATAGAAACAGGATTCGTATAACTGCCCAGCAGATAAAAGCAACTGATGGCTCGCATTTATGGAGTAAAACTTACCCCTCAGTGCTTGACGGGTCTGATGAAGTTATCAGCTTGTAAACAATCTTATCTCTGTTTGATGCTTCAATCGGCCAATTAAACTTCCAGCCACTTTTCTTTGTGATATTCTTATGCTCATGAACAGGCAGAGGTAAAATTAAAAACAGGTAAAGAAATACTACTGAAATGTTCTATTCAATTTAAGTGAATGATGCCCGTAGAAGTTCGGGAAAATTACCTCGCCGGAAATAGTAAGTCTTTATTTCGTTGCCAGAGGGCTTTGTCAAGGCTTTGGGTGGATAGAATTCCATATCTGGCTGCCGCTACCCCAAATACTAACTGACCTCCCAGTAAACCATATACAAGGTTTCGGCGATTATCCGTAAGATTATTACTATTAATAACTACTGCTAATGCTGAAAGACTGGCTGCTAATGCAACTGTTCGTAACACCATGTTTGTAATTCGGTATTTTTTTGCTTTTGTGTATGAAGCAAGGCCAAGTTCTGACATACTAAATTCTGACTGTAGAGTCGGAAAAGAAAGCCTTTCAGTTCCCTTCATAAAAGAGCTGCCATAACGATAGATGGTTTGGTTGGTGTATTTGTATTTGAGTGAGTCTGTTTGTTGTGCATGTAGTATTACAACAGCAAACAATAAAACACAGAGACTAATTAGTTTTTTCATTTTCTATATATTTATTTAAGTTCTTTAGAATCAACAATTGAAAAGACATTCTTCTTTATAGAATAAGAATGATTGGCAAGATTGATTTCTCTCGGTTTAGTAACATAAGCCTGTTTAATAATTATTGGGAATGGCATATTACTCCACCTTGCTTTATAGATCATCAGAGAATCATCTTTATCATGTAGTGTCAAGTTCACAGAAAGCATATTTGAAATATACTTGTGTTCATTTGCCATTGCTTTCAATATGTCCTCAGCATTGTCAAATTTCGAGCCTTTTGTAAATACCTTCTCTCCAATTCTCCT
Source organism: Chitinophagaceae bacterium (assembly GCA_046598205.1). Lineage (GTDB taxonomy): Bacteria > Bacteroidota > Bacteroidia > Chitinophagales > Chitinophagaceae > JJ008. Next base: position 9,692 of record JBKJIX010000077.1, on the reverse strand, counting down.
ACCTTCTTTTTCCAGCCTTGCTATCATTTCATCATTCGTAATTAATTGCACCTTATACTTTGCAAAAGCCTCTTCAAATAATCTTTGTATTGAAGTGTCTCTTTCAATACCGGTTATCTTTAAACAAACAGCTTGCACAAAAAATTTCTTAGCTCCTGATTGTTTACTATTACCAGATGGAGTGCAGGCCGCAGTAAACAAAACAGCAATTAAAAGAGGAAGAATGAAATAAACTGGCTTTTTCATTACCATCTATAGATATAATAACGAATGCTCCTGCCAATACCACTTTCAGGTAAACAATCATCCCGGCTCATTGGCCGGGATGATATTATGCTTTTACTTTAATTTCTTTCTTCTTTGCAGGATTTCTTCTTTTTGCAAAAAAAACTCTCGTAAGGCGATTCGTCTCTTCAGTATTTTTTTTTGCTGCTTTTTCGCTTATAATATCATGCACATCATCAAGAGCATAGTATTTAATTTTTTCGCTTTTCATATTCTAAAGTCTTTATAGTACGAATTTACTAATTTCTTTGCTTGTGAAGAAAGGATTGCCATTCTTTTTGGAGGGAATAACAGGACTGCCCCCAAAGTTTGCTGATAGTGGTTTATAAGTGCCGTCTTAGAGTCAAAAGCTACTTCTCCATCAAATCCGTACTCAAATGACATTTTGCATACAAATGCTACAAGATTAGCCGGCACACCAAGGTATTTTTTATTCCTGCCAATATTATAGGGAGCAGATTCAAGTAAGTTCATGAAAATAAATCCTTCTTCAATACTTATGCTTAGAAGCCCCTGAATGCTTGAAGGATCTGATGAAGTTATCAGTTTATAAACAATCTTATCTCTGTTTGATGCTTCAATCCGCCAGTTGAACTTCCAGCCACTTTTCTTTGTTACAGCCTTAAGCTCATGAACAGGCAGAGGTAAAATTCTGGTCTCTAAAGAATTTCCTGTTTTACTTTCCTCTACCGAGTTGGTTATTTTGTCAATTCTTGTTTGAAATTTCATAACTGTTGCTCTAAGTTAGTACCCAAAAAAACATCCCGGCAAGTTAGCCGGGATGTAGAATTAATGGGTACTTTCTTTTTTGGTTTTTCCTTGTCCGCCAAGTCCCGAAGAATCGGAACGAAGGCAGATCGTCCTTTGCTTTTTTCTCTCTCCTGTAAGGAGAGGATTGGTGTAAGGCCCGCCCGCCAAGGCTATGGCGAACAAGCCCGCCTCCGCCAGGGCTTTGGCGGATAAACTTAACTGCAACCACCCTGGTTACCGCAGTTCAAACATTTATAGCAAGTACCACTGCGCATCATAATATGGCCGCATACATTACAGGCCGGTGCATCACTCTGCATACTTTTAGTAGCAGCATTCATAGCATCCATTCCGCTTTCAGTTTTCACTGTTTGTGCTGTCCGCTGGCCCTGCGCCGGCCGAAGGATTACAGGCTGTGGTACTATTGTTCCTGATGCCGGTGTAATTCTTACACTGGATAATTCCTGTTCTTTAACATACTCTAATGGATTAGAAGGCACTTCATCCCACACATCAGTGCCGGTGTTCATCACTTCCGGCTTATCCAATACATGTACTAAGTCAGTACGACCCAGGTATTCATAACCCAGTATCCGGAATATTAAATCTACAATAGAAGTAGTTGATTTAATATTCGGATGTTCAACAAACCCGGATGGTTCAAACCTAGTGAAAGCAAATTTGTCCACAAATTCTTCTAACGGCACTCCATATTGCATACCGATGGAAATAGAAATGGCGAAACAGTTCATCATGCTGCGCATGGTAGCTCCTTCTTTCGCCATGTCAATGAAAATTTCTCCCAATGTTCCGTCACCATATTCACCGGTACGAAGGAAAATGGCCTGTCCGTTTATTTTTGCTTTTTGTGTAAAGCCACGACGCTTGGCTGGTAAGGCTCTTCGTTCAACAATGCTGGCCAATTTTCTTTTCAGTTTGGTATCAGGAGATGCCTGTACCCTCTTCTGCACTTCTTCCAGCAACTCTTCAACGGTCAGCTTTCCTAAATCAACAATGTTGGATTCTGGTTGCTGGTTGCTGGTTACTTGTTGCTCTTCTTCCGCAACGATGGTTTCTTTTTTCTTCTTATCGCTTTTATTACTAAGCGGCTGCGATAATTTAGAACCATCCCGGTACAGGGCATTTGCTTTCAATCCTAACTGCCAGCTCAGCAAATACGAATCAGCAATTTCTTCCACTTTAGCTTCATGGGGCAGGTTGATAGTTTTGGAGATAGCACCACTGATAAATGGTTGCGTAGCTCCCATCATGCGGATATGGCCGTGTGCATGGATATACCGTTGGCCTTTTACTCCACATCTGTTGGCACAGTCAAAAACGGGCAAATGTTCGTCTTTCAATAATGGAGCTCCTTCCAGCATCATAGTACCGCACACATAATCGTTGGCAGCTTCTATTTGCTCATCGCTGTAGCCTAATGCTTCCAGCAGGCTCCATTCATGGTCGTTATATTGTTCTGGTGTGAAGCCAAGACGTTGCAAACATTCTTCACCCAGTGTGTATTTATTAAATACAAATCCAACTTCAAAGGCAGTTAATGTTGCAGCATCAAGACGTTTTATTTCATCAGCGATAAATCCTTTTTCACTCAACGATTGATGATTGATAAAAGGAGCTCCTGCAAATGATGCAGAACCTGTTGCATATTTAATGATGGCTTCTGATTCTTTTTCAGAGTAACCTAAATTTTTCAATGCAGCCGGTACAGACTGGTTGATGATTTTGAAATAACCACCACCAGATAATTTTTTAAATTTCACCAGGGCAAAATCTGGTTCCACTCCTGTTGTATCGCAATCCATTACCAAACCGATAGTTCCGGTTGGAGCAATTACAGTTGCCTGTGCATTTCTATAACCATACTTCTCTCCCATTTCCACAGCATCATCCCATGCTTTGCAGGCAGCTTTCAATAAATAATCCGGGCAATGCTGTGCTTTTATACCCATGGGTTTAAGACTCAGTGCTTCAAACTCATCAGCATCATAAGCAGCAAGGCGATGGTTACGCATTACCCTCATCATGTGGGCTTTGTTTTCTTCGAACCTTGGAAATACACCAAGAGCCTGTGCCATTTCAGCCGAAGTCTTGTAAGAAATACCAGTCATAATAGCTGTGATAGCTCCGGCAATGCCTCTTGCTTCTTCACTATCGTAAGGGATACCGCTAACCATTAGCATAGTGCCGAGGTTAGCATATCCTAACCCCAATGTTCTGTATTCATAACTTAGTTGTGCCACTTCTTTGGAAGGGAACTGTGCCATCAATACAGATACTTCCAATACAACCGTCCACAAGCGACAGTTATACTCATATCCGGCTACATCAAACTGTTTGGTTTCCGTATCAAAGAATTTCATCAGGTTGGCTGATGCAAGATTACAAGCTGTATTGTCGAGGAACATATATTCAGAGCAAGGATTAGAAGCTCTTATCTCACCACCCTCCGGGCAAGTATGCCATTCGTTGATAGTAGTGTTGTACTGTGTTCCAGGATCCGCACAACGCCATGCAGCATAAGAAATTTGGTTCCATAATTCTCTTGCAGGAATTTTCTTCATTACTCTTCCATCCATTCTTCCTTTCAGTTCCCAATCGCCGTCTTCTTCCAATACTTTAAAGAATGAGTTAGGAATACGAATAGAGTTATTGGAATTTTGTCCGCTTACTGTTCTGTATGCTTCATCTTCATAACCGGAAGGGTAACCGGCAGCAATCAATGCGCCTACTTTCTTTTCTTCTTCTACTTTCCAGTTGATGAAGTCTATAATTTCAGGATGGTCTAAATCCAAACAAACCATTTTAGCAGCACGACGGGTAGTACCACCACTTTTAATGGCGCCAGCTGCCCTGTCACCGATTTTTAAGAAACTCATTAAGCCGGATGATGTTCCACCACCGCTTAATTTTTCACCAGCACCACGAAGGTTGGAATAGTTGCTGCCAACACCAGAGCCATACTTAAATATCCTTGCTTCACGAACCCATAGGTCCATGATACCACCTTCATTCACCAGATCATCATTTACACTCAGGATAAAACAAGCATGTGGCTGAGGACGTTCGTAAGCATTCTGTGATTTTTTTAATTGCCCATCAATCTGGTCAACATAATAGTGACCCTGTGGCTTACCGGCAATGCCATAGCTTTCATATAAACCTGTATTGAACCATTGTGGTGAATTAGGCACACACATCTGGTTCAGGATTGAATAAACTAATTCTTCATAAAAAACCTTTGCATCATTTTCAGCAGCGAAGTACCCGTAGCGTTCGCCCCATACTCTCCAGCAGTTAGCCAAACGGTGAGCTACTTGTTTAGCAGATGTTTCTCTTCCTAAACTTCCATCGGGTTGCGGCACTCCTGCTTTTCTAAAATATTTTTGGGCAAGTATATCAGTTGCAATCTGGCTCCACTGTTTCGGTACTTCCACATTGCTCATTTCGAATACTACTTCACCACTTGGATTACGGATGACTGACGTTCGGTAATCATACTCGAACATTTCAAAAACATTAATATCATCACGGGTAAAGCGACGGGAAAACTGCAAGCCGCCTTTTGCGGATGCTTTGGTTTTGGTAGCCATAACTAAAAGAATTTCTAACGGGTTAAGTAACTGATAACTGCTCACCGAAAATATTTTTAATTATGGCTAATTCATAGTTAGAGATATTCACATTATGTGGATAAGGATGGGATTAAATTCCCTAATGCAAGCCTGTGCTGGTTCAGGTGATTTTTTCACAGTGGGTAAAAGGACTCTATGATAAAAAAGTTTTGGAAAATCGGTTTAGGTACACTACTGAAATTCATATTCCCTTAACATTGGTTTCAAACACAAACGGGACAAGGGTTTTTCCATTTTTAAGCCCTGTAAGTCTTGATGTAGGCTGCTTTTCTAAACATGCCAGCCTGAAAGCCTTTACAGAAAGCTGTTACAGTTATTTAGCACAATAAAAAAGTATCGTTACTGAAAAAATGTTTCAGTTTTCGTTTATGCCTGACGTAAGAAACTGCTTCGGCGGATTATATAAAAGCTGTAACAATATTAGCCGTCCATATACCAACCTAAGTATTTTGTTTTATTAACCAGACTTCTTGCATTGTGTAACAAGTATAATGATATTCTGTTGACGGAGTTATTTTTTATAGCCCCGGAGGGGCAAAATATTAGTAGTCATGTTCATTAAATGTATTTCCCAAAGCTCCATAGGAGCGACATATTTTACATATCGCTCCTATGGAGCTCAATATCCTGAATCTTTATTGCTCACTACTGACATTTAGACCCTCTGGGTCTTAAATACAATTCCAATTTTATTGACTCCCCCAACAGGTATAACGATAATGAGTTTTTTTAGCCACGAACTTGTCTGCCAACAGGCAGGTGCACTAATAATTTTCCAAACGGCCCTGTGACAAAGCCGGTGAAAATAGTATCCGGCATAGCTTGTGTTTCCGACATCTGTACAACCTACCTATCCGTATCTTTTATGCCTTTCTTCTTTTTAGTGGGGTTATTCAGGCTATCATAAACAGGCTAATAAAAAGGTTGGAGGTAGTCGCATTTCATTGGTTTTAAAGGGGAATTACAACGGTTTTTTGCAAAAAATATCTATTTGATTTTCAAGTGGGCAATGCCGAAAGTTTTTCGCATTTTTGCATTAATCAACCGATACCGGATGAAGTCAACTATTTATAACGCATTGGCCGATAAGAAGAAGCAGGGAAAGAAATCCTTTGCCGTACTCATTGACCCTGACAAGGTAAACACATCGGTGCTGGATGAGCTGATTGAGCTTTCTACAGCTGCCAGGGTTGATTATCTGTTGGTTGGCGGCAGCCTGGTTATCTCCAATCATTTAGATGAATGTGTACAGCATATTAAAAAGAGCTGCAATATCCCTGTTATCCTTTTTCCCGGCAGCCCATCGCAGGTAAGTAAGTATGCTGATGCTTTATTATACCTCTCCCTTATATCGGGCCGCAACCCGGAATTGCTGATTGGTCAGCATGTAGTATCTGCCCCGTTTGTAAAACAAAGCGGATTAGAAATAATGCCCACCGGCTATATCGTTGTAGATGGTGGTGCGCCTACCACTGTTTCTTATATCAGTAATGCAGCACCTGTGCCTGCTGATAAAAATGAAATAGCCATGTGTACGGCAATGGCTGGTGAAATGCTGGGTATGAAATTAATTTACATGGACTCCGGCAGTGGTGCTAAACGGCCCATTACTGAAAGCATGATAGAAGCTGTTGCCAAACATATAGAAGCCCCGTTAATAGTTGGTGGCGGTATTATACAACCGGAAAAAGCTTATCTCAATTGCAAAGCCGGTGCCGATGTAATTGTTGTTGGCAATGCTATTGAAAAAGATGCATCACTGATTAAAGAGATGAGTGATGCAGTACATAGTGTGCCGGTAAAGGCTGTTTAAAAACAGGCAATTTCTCTCCAACTTTAGTTAAAAATTTTCTTGGCGACATGGTTTGGCGTTCCAGCGTCTTATTATTGCATTCGCTAATGAACAAACCACATAAACATACAGATCCGGTTCATGAAAAGTTTTTTAAAGATGCGAGGTTGTTGGGAATAACAAGCAGTTTCGGTAATGTCAGCTTTCTCCGGTCGTTAAAATCCAACCTTAACTTTGATTTTAGAATCAAAAGCGATTGGGAAATTACTCTGCAAACAAAAGGATGTAAATATTATTTTGCCATCTATAAATTCAAAGAACCCGGCAATTTCATAGTCCACTATCTATATGAAAATTATAGTGCGGGGCAATACCTGTTTCCTGAATTCTCAAATCTGCATTTTATATGGCTGATGAAAGGGCAGGGGCTTAATGCAGCAAAATTATTACAAATAAAAAATGTAATTGAAGGACTTGATATAGTTGAGTCAGTAAAAGAGATAACAGCAAAGCAAATATGGTTCAAAAACCATATTGCTTTTTAAACTGCATTTTGTTATTAATAAAACACTCAACTATAGTGCAAAATTTTTACTGCCAGACAGCCATTAGATTCTAAATTTGTTGTAAAGATTCTTTATGGAAACAATAAATAATAAGCTGATAAACTTTTATTTCGAACTACTAAAAGATAAAAAAATAATTTGTCGCTTTAGTGAAGGTTTCGAAGGTCCCCAACTTATGTCATGCTGGGAAGAATTTTACAATCAAGCAAATAAGAAAATATTATTTATTGGTCAGGAGCCATTTGGTTCAGCAAGTCTAAAAAATAATACTTTGAACGAAATTGAGAAATTAATGAGTGAATATATAGAATTTAATATGTCTTATAATCCGCAAAACAAGCCTCGTTATAGAAAGCCGTCAACACCTTTTTGGAGATCTGTTTATGAAATAAATGAAATAATAAATCCGGAATTGAAGAAAAAGCCTTGTTTTCTGTGGTCGAATGTGTCAAAATATTGCACCGAAGAAGGAGGGTCCATTCCGATGGAGGAATATAAGTCAATTGTAAAAGAAATTAATTTTTTGCCAGGTGAAATAAAGATAACATCCCCTGATATTATTATTTTTTTCTCAGGCCCTAGTTATGATGATAGAATTCGCATTCAAATTGAGGGTATAAAATTTGAAAAAATATATGACGATATACCAGTAAAAGAACTGGCAAAAGTCATACATCCAGACTTACCTAAAAATTCGTTTCGTACATATCATCCAAATGCTTTACAACGGCAAAATAAATGGAACTACTTACAACTAATAGCAGCAAGTATTTTGAAGGACAATATTCCTTCTTTATTAACTGTATTTGATAGACAAGTAAGAGCCTTATCAGAAACTCTCTCATTAGAAAAATATTTATTACAGATTGACGAAAACGCTTCTATGTTTTCTGGTCAGAAAGATTCTGGTTTTTATTTTTACAAGCCGGGTTGGTTACATTGTGCAATAGGCTTTGAATTTGAATCTTCGGGTTATGGCAATTTTTTTCTCGGTGTTTGTAGAAAAAATATTGATGAAGAAATACCTTATTATGTAAGAGAAAACATTAAACAAAAGTTAGGAGAGGGAGATGGGAATCCGACCGATAATTGGGCCTGGTGGAAATGGTTTCGGGAAGAATCAGAATTACCTTGGAATCATAAAAATTGGAATCATGAAACTTTTACAGAGATTGAAACAGGAGAATTAATTAAAAAAATAGAAGATAAATTAAAATATCTTCTTGAAAAAGTAGCCGATATAGAATTATAAGACCGGATCATGTGATAATTCAAACCATGTCCTTATGCCGAAAGAAACTTACCTTAAACGATATTCCATCATTTTAAAAAGAATTGAAAAAAGTCCGGCATCTTATGAGCAGATAAATAAATTTTTAGAAACTGAATCAGATATACAGGGAAGAAATTATTCCATCTCACAACGCTCATTGCAACGGGATATAAAAGATATTTATGAGCAGTTCGGAATTGAAATCGTTAATGAAAGAAAAGGAGATAAAAGATATTTTATTAAAAGAAAGCCCGACACACCCGAATACAGCCAGCGTTTATTGGAAGCATTTCAAATACTCAGCGCCGTCAATGCTTCACAAAATTTTGCAGAGCATGTTTTTCTAGAAACAAGAAAGCCGGACGGCCTGGAACATTTCTACGATTTATTAAATGCGATAAAGAATAATAAAATAGTAAGGCTGCTTTACCGTAAGTTTCACAGCGATGAAATCAGTAACAAGAAGCTGTTGCCATTGGCTTTAAAGGAAGCAAAAAACCGATGGTACCTTATTGCAGAAGATACAAAAGATAAACAGGTCAAAACCTTTGGTTTGGACAGAATATCTGAATTAGAAATCACCAAAGCCAGTTTCCCTAAAAAGATAAATGTCAATTACAATGAATTATTTAAAAATTCTTTTGGCATTATCAACCCTGTGAATCGGAAGCCCGAAAAAATACAACTCTCATTCACTTACCAGCAGGGTCAGTATATCAAAACATTTTCTTTGCATAAAAGCCAAGCAGTAATAAGTGAAAACAAAGAGGAAGATGAAGTAATTGTTGAATTATTTATTCAAATTACAGATGACTTTATTATGGAGCTATTGTCTTATGGTCCCGATGTCGAAATTATAAGCCCTATGCAACTTAGAAATGAAATAAAGAAAAATTTGACTGCCACTTTGAAATATTATTCAGAGTAGGAAGAAATCACCTCAATTCATCCACCTTCACCCGACCCGGCGTTTCCTTTCCCGCTACAATACTTTTTGAACTGAGTGCAATAGCTTTTATAACCTGCGCCATGTTTTCCATATCTAATGTTTCAATATGGTCAGTTAATTTATGATAGTGAGGCTCTATATCCTTTTTAGAAGTAGGAATAGTATGTGCCGGTACACCCAATCTTGCTAATGTTGCATTATCGGAACGATAAAAAAGTTGCTGTGTTGGGTATGGGTCTGGATAAAATGTAAAACCAGTTCCCTGTAAATCTTTAGCAAGAATATCTCCCATATTTGTTTTTTCGTAGCCGGTGATATAAGCCGAGTTTTTTCCCCACTTACTTTCCGTACCAATCATTTCTATATTAAACATAGCCATTACTTTATCCGCATCCAACTGGCGGGAGAAATATTGCGAACCAAA
>JBKJIX010000140.1:0-1398 GCA_046598205.1 Chitinophagaceae bacterium | reverse complement strand
AGTTCCAGGCAACGTTGCATGTAATGATGTGAGGACATGATTCTGGCAAAAGTAAATGAATTAAGTTTGTTGCTCCCCCAGAACGGGCAAGCTATGACAGTACAAGAGGCTACTTATTATATTCTAAAACAGCTTCGCACAATTTATGAAGAAGGTGAAGCCTCTCAGATTACAGATTGGACCATGGAAAAAATTACAGGGTCAGTAAAAACAGAAAGGATGTTGTATAAAAATGCAGCTCTTACAACTAACGAAGAAGTTCAATTAAAAAATTATGCTGAAAGGCTGTTACAGCATGAACCTGTACAGTATATCCTGAATGAATCATGGTTTTGCGGATTTAAATTTTACGTTGACAAGAATGTGCTGATACCGAGGCCAGAAACTGAAGAACTGGTAGAGTGGATCATCACAAATTGCAGGTTCCCGGTTGATCAATTGAAAATTCTTGATATTGGCAGCGGCAGCGGTTGCATTCCCATTTCATTAAAAAGAAGGATTCGAAAAGCTGAAATCTGGAGTTGTGATATAAGTTCGGGAGCATTGGAAGTGGCAAAAAAAAATGCTTCATCACTGGGAGTCGCAATAAATTTTATTCAGCTTGATTTTCTTGACAGTAATACATGGCATGAGTTGCCTTCTTTTGATATTATCGTCAGTAACCCGCCTTATGTTCCTGAAAAAGATAAAATAACAATGCAGCCGAATGTACTTCAATACGAACCAGCCACGGCTTTATTTGTCTCCGACAATGACCCGTTGCTATTTTACAAAGCTATTGCTGAATTTGGTAAAACACATTTGAACAAATCAGGCAGCATTTACACCGAAATACATGAAGACCTAGGGGAAGCAATAATGAATACTTTTCAATCAACAGGCTATATAGCAGAGATAAAAAAAGATATACAACAAAAAGACCGGATGGTAAAATCAGTTTGTAGTTCCTAGTTTGTGGTTTGTAGTTTAGAGAGCCATTAAATTCAAAATTTTATTACTACTTGCCAATTTTTACAAAAAAAATGTAACTCTAATAAATTATGAGTTGCATTAAAATATCTATAAATCCTTCTCCAATGTTTAAAAATATTGGACACCCGACTATAAACAATCAACCACAAACTATAAACTAATCTAGTCAATTCTCGCCACCACTTTCGCAGTATCCTTTTTGGCTACCCGCATGATGCGGAATACTTCGCCATAATAGGCAGCAGTATCTGCATTGATAACAACAGTTGGAGTATCAACAAAGGCTTTATATTTCCTGATTTCTTTTCTCAGCATAGAATCAAATATGGATGATTCTATTTTGGTAGTGCCAATAAAGTATTGCTGGTCTTTATCAATAGATACCATTATATTTTGCTTGGCCTTAGTATCCTTCGAGCCTCTTGG
>JBKJIX010000102.1:0-28266 GCA_046598205.1 Chitinophagaceae bacterium | reverse complement strand
TAGTGTTATGTTAACCTTAAAGAGGCGGATGAATAAACTTATTCAATAAAAAATATTAATCAGTGTTTCTGTACTTCAGTGGCAAAAATAACTCGCCAAAACATACTTAACTTAACAATAGTTTTAAATGTTAGATTGGTGTGGCGGTAGATAAATTTTATAAAAATGCATTATCTCTGCGCCTCCCCTTCTCCTGCGGTTATTTCTGTTCATAAACTTTCTCACCCCCCAAAAAAGTCTTTATAACTTTTACGCCTAATAATTTTTCAGAAGCTTCTTTCATGATGTCTGTGTCCAAGATAATAAAATCAGCAAACTTTCCTTTTTCCAAACTTCCTTTTTCTTTTTCTTCAAAGTTGGATTTAGCAGCCCAGATAGTCATGCCCCGCAACGTTTCTTCACGGCTCAGCGCATTGTCCATCTGATAGCCATCAGCAGGCCATCCTTTGGCATCTTTTCTTATAGCAGCAGCATAAAATGTTTTGAAAGTTGAAATATCTTCTACCGGAAAATCAGTTCCTAATGGCAGCCATCCATTTTGTTGCAATAATTGTTTGTAAGCATAAGCACCTTTCACTCTTTCTGCACCCACTCTGTCGCCAGCCCAGTACATATCAGATGTAGCATGAGTAGGTTGAACAGAGGGAATAATGGAATTGGCTCCAAACAAGTCAAAGTCATTTTGATTGACCACCTGTGCATGTTCAATTCTCCATCGCAGATCGTTTTTGCCTTTCAGATATTTGGCATAAATATTCAGCATTGTTCTGTTGCCACTATCGCCGATAGCATGGGTACACATTTGCCACCCCTTTTGCGAAATATAATTGGCCACTGAATCAAAATGTGCCGGGGAGCTTAATAAAAAGCCAGACCAATCAGGCTTATCAGTATACGGGTGCATCAAACAGGCACCCCTGGAACCAAGTGCACCATCTGCATAAACTTTAATGCTTCTTACATTCAACTTGTCGGTTTTTATAATGCCCGTCTTTTCTAAATAATCATAATTGTTTTTATTATCACTGAGCATTACATATAATCTCATTTTCAGATCGCCTTTGTCCTGCAGAGCTTTTATCCGGTCAACAGAACCAAAACTTAATCCGCAATCATCAATGGTAGTTAGCCCCACTGCAAAGCAATTTTTCTCTGCAGCCTGCAAAGCTTTTTTAAATTGTTCTTCCGTGGCATCAGGAATTTTTGCTGCAACAAGACCAACTGCATTATCAATTAACAGACCGGTAAGGGTTCCTTCCATTTCTTCTATCTCTCCCCCCGTCAATGTATCGCCAGCGTTTATTCCTGCTAAATCCAAAGCTTTCTGATTGGCAATAGCAGCATGTCCATCCACTCTTCTCAGCAGCACCGGCCTATCAGGAAATAATTCATTCAGTTTTTCATTAGTAGGAAAATTTTTTTCTGTCCAATCATTCTGGTCCCATCCACGACCTGTTATCCAGCTTGTCTGCCCGTCAGGCTGGCCTTCCGGATTTTCTGTAGCAAATATTTTAACTTTTTCAATTACTTCCTCCCAACTGTTGGTGCCCATCAGGTTAACGGTTTGCAAACTCAACCCATAACCTACAAAATGTGCATGGGCATCAATAAAACCCGGATAAATGAATTTGCCGCCGGCATCTAATTTTTCTGTTGCCTCATATTCTTTTTCCAGATCTGCCATTTTCCCTGTTGCAAGAATTTTACCATCTGCTATCGCCATTGCTTCCGCAGTAGAGAAAGAAGAATCAACGGTGTAGATTGTGGCATTGTAAACAAGCAGGTCTGCTTTTTTCTTTTGTGAACAAGAGAAAAGCGAAAAAACGCAAATAATAAGAAGTATTTTCTTCATAAGTGTTTTATTAAGTCTGAAGGACTGAAATTAATATAGAATTTAAGAATGCTTAGTGCCTGCAATCCGCCAAAGGCGGATGATATTCATGTCACCCTTTCAGGGTTGAAACACCTATCGAATTGCTATCTATATTAATAGCATCCCTTCGGCGGATTATTATTGCAAAAACTTTTCCGGATGTTTTTTATTATGCTCCGTTTTATCCTGGAAGGCTTTAGCGGCCGCTAAGATAGTAGCTTCATCATACAAATTACCAATGAGGGTTATACTTAATGGCGAACCGGTTTGATTAAACCCAATCGGCATACAAACAACAGGATGGCCGGTAAGGTTTGTTATGGATAATTGCCGTCCGGAAAAAGTGGGAACAATCAGCACATCATAATTTTTCATAAAATCATTCATTCTATTGCAAAGAATAGAACGGTATCGGTTGGCATTGATGTATTCAACGGCTGGGATTGTTCTGCCTGCCCTGAAACTATTGGGCCAAAAATCTTTATCCTGCCGTTCAATAAGATCATCCCGGTTGGTTCTTGTCAGTTCATCAAAAGCCGCCGCACTTTCTGCATTTAGTACGATGTTGATAAGATTAATGGGGTACATAGCAGAATCAGGAAAATTAATGGCCTGTACATTAGCTCCGAGTGAACGATAGGCTTCCAGCACTTTCCATTCAGGTGCATCTTTATTCAATCGTTTGAAAAAATTGTCTGCATAAGCAATACGAAGTTTTGAAAAATCTGCTTTCCCTGTATAATTGAATGTATGACGGATGGCACTTGGGTCGTTGCCATCTGTACCATGAATAAAAGCGTAAACAATAGAAGCATCTTCGGCACTGCGGCAGATGGGCCCCACTTTATCCAAACTCCAGCAAAGCACCATAGCCCCATAGCGGCTCACCGTTCCAAAGGTTGGCCGCAAACCGGTGGCTCCACAACGGGTGGAAGGAGAAACAATTGAGCCCAATGTTTCTGTGCCAATAGCAAAAGGTAATAACCCTGCTACCACTGCCGATGCTGAACCGGCAGATGAACCACTGGAGCCTTGTTTCAAATTCCAGGGATTTTTTGTTTCGCCACCAAACCATTTGTTATTATACGCCAATGCACCGAGTGAAAGCTTGGCACATAAAATAGCACCAGCATCTTTTAGTTTTTTGTACACATACGAGTCTATATCCAGCACCTGGTCTTTATAGGGTGTGCTGCCCCAGGTAGTTTTATATCCTTTTACGGCAAATAAATCTTTTAATCCATAGGGGATTCCGTGCAATGGCCCCCGGTAAATGCCAGCTTTTAATTCCTCATCGGCCTGCTTTGCCTGTTTCAGTGCAAGTTCTTCGGTTAAAGTAATAACACATTCCAGCGTATCGCCCCATTTTTTTAACCGGGCAATAAAAAACTTAGTGAGGTCAACTGAGCTTATTTTTTTATTGAATACCAGTGAAGTTAATTGCGGAATAGAATAGAAGGCAAGGTCGTTTTTATTGGCAGGAAGTTCTGTCCGCATCGGGATGTCCCAATATATTTTTTCTTTTTTTGTAGAAATTTGCATGCCCGCAGGTGCCGGATTAAAGGCAAAAGGATAAGAAATATCATTTGCCGGTAAAGTTTTGTGCATTCCTTTATATAGCAACAGGTAATTATTCAGATTTCCAATCATGGAATCGGCTTCGGCATCAGTAAAATCAAGGTCATACCATTTTACGTTATTACGGATGAGCTGAATTGTATCGGCTTTTGTTTGAGCCTGAGTGGCAATAATCGTTGAAGAGAGGAGAAAAGTTAGAAAGAGTCGCATATAAACAGTTTTGTGTCGCTGAAATTAAGGAAATTCTTTACCTTTTACCCAAATCAACTATTATGCGAAATCTTATTTTCTGTTTTTTGGCTTCAATCCTTATTGTTTCGTGTCAAAACACAAATAAAAATGTTACAGGCGGTAATATGCCGGTGTCTGATTATTTTAATTATGGTGACAGTGGAGTGCAATCTGCCGGTGTAAAAATGATTCCGATTAAAACACCAGTGGGTGATTTTAAAGTCTGGACAAAACGGTTTGGCAATAATCCCCGTATCAAAATTTTATTATTGCATGGCGGTCCGGCTATGACGCATGAATACATGGAATGTTTTGAAAGTTTTTTTCCAAAAGAAGGATTTGAGTTTTATGAATACGACCAGCTCGGTTCTTATTACAGCGATCAGCCAAAAGACAGCAGCCTCTGGACAACTGAACGCTTTGTAGAAGAAGTGGAACAGGTTAGGAAAGCAATAAGTGCCGACTCCACTAATTTTTATGTGTTGGGAAATTCATGGGGTGGAATATTGGGGATGGAGTATGCATTGAAATATCAAAGTAATATGAAAGCATTGCTGGTAGCAAATATGGTAGCCAGTGCACCGGAGTATGGTAAATATGCAGATGAAGTATTGGCAAAACAAATGGACCCGAAAGTGCTGGCAGAAATAAGGGCTATTGAAGCCAAAGGCGATTTTGCAAATCCACGATATATGGAATTGTTGCTCCCTAATTTCTATAAGGAACATTTATGCAGGCTGCAAGAATGGCCGGATGGATTTAACCGAAGTATGAAACATGCTAACGGGGAAATATATACAATGATGCAAGGGCCATCTGAATTTGGCATTTCCGGAAGGTTAGCTCAATGGGATATAAAGAGCAGGTTGAAAGAAATAAAAGTACCAACACTGATGATAGGGGCGAAGCATGACACGATGGACCCAAAAGCGATGGAAGAACAAAGTAAAATGGTACAGCATGGCCGTTATCTCTATTGCCCCAATGGCAGCCATTTATCCATGTGGGATGACCAGCAGGTGTTTATGGATGGAGTTATTCAATTTATTAAAGATGTGGATGGAGGGAAGATGTAGGTTCTGACAGTTTTGGTGTGGAAACAACGATGTAGTTTTTGGGTACCGCTTTTAGTACCACCTAAAACATCAATTAGATATGCATCCCAATAAAACGTACCTTACCTACTCACCTTAAAAATATTTTTTATGAAACAAAATAATATCATCAAACTATCTTTTGCAATTGGTATTTCTGTTGTGATGTCCTGCAACCAGCCTGAAAGCAGTACTACAAATAATACAATAGATACAACTACAACAATGGCAAACAAAGACACTTCAACAATGCCTGTGTATGATGCTGCCATGGATCCTTTAACCGTGGAAGCCGCTTATGCCAAAGCACTTGGTGATACATTAAATATAAAAATGTATGAAATAACACTTAAGCCGGGTGATTCAGCTTCCATACATACACATCCTGATCATACCCTCTATGTTCTTCAGGGCGGAAAACTAGCTATAACTTCTAATGGAAGCCGCCAGGAAATAGATTTGAAGACAGGCATGGGAATCATATTCGGCTCACTGACACATTCCGGAAAAAACATAGGCAACACCATTATCAGGTTGCTGGTACACGATATATACCGGCCTCGTGGCAAATAAATTAAACGGGAGAACAGGAATTTTTCCCGTTGCAAATAGTATGCAATTGACAGGATTGATTTAGCTATTCCTGAAATTGATACCGGATACCGGAATGAAAATACATCTTTGCTCAGCCGTGTCCCGCTACACACAATGCTTTTAGGGATACACGGCAGGGAAAGAAATTCCAGAAAATATTGTTGATAATATAAAAGATGTTAGTACTTTCATATTTGATTTCTGCTTACGCCAACATCCTTTGCATTCCCTTTTTGGTTTTTACCCTCTCCGGATTTAATTTCTTTAACCAAAAAATTTTAAACATGTCACAACAAATCCTTCAACTGAACTTTAAGTTCAATGTTTCCAGAAATGATTATGAAAGTATGTGTTCTTCACTGGCTAACGATTTTGCCAAAGTACCTGGCTGCCAATGGAAAGTATGGCTGATGAATGAAAAAGATAATGAAGCCGGCGGTATCTATCTTTTTGAAGATGAAAAAGCGTTGGAGCAGTTTAAAGCATCGCCATTAGCTGCCGGTGTGTTAAGCCATCCGGCATTAAGCGATTTCAGTGTTAAACAATTTGATATTCTGGAAAATGTGAGTGCCGTTACGCATGCACCGCTTGCTATGGCTGCGGAAACTGTGTAATACAGTCTTAAACAGAAAATTTTATCCCGATTGTGATAAAAAAGATCGCAAAGGGAAGTGCTATGCGTTTATGTAAGCCAATAACTACTCATTTTAAAAACTAAAAAACATGAAATATATCACTTCACTTGCGCTGCTGTGCTGCCTAAGTACAGGTAATGCATTTACTCAAAAAACCGAAGCCTTCCCCTGTTGTGGTATTGCAGGCATAGATGCCAAAAAAGGTATTGTTACTGTTATAAACAATGAAACGGGCAGGGTGCAGCAGTTTAAGCCTGCTGCAAGGGATATAGGTAGCCTGCGCACAGGCGATAAGATTGCCCTGCAAAATGGAAAGATAACATCCGTAAACGGTGTAGGTAAAATATTTCAACCGTTTGAACCGGTTAATGAATTTGAGCCTGTGAATGGATTTACTTCGCAGGTTAATGATGGAGTCCCCTGCTGTAGCATCGTTTCTTTACAGGTTAATGACGCAGTACCCTGCTGTGGTATAGTAACCGTAAAAAATATTACCACCGGGCAAATGCATACTTTCCAGGCAAGCGCCGCTATTGCCAAAACCTTTACCCTGGGTCAGCGGGTTAACATCAATAATAACCTTGCTGTAATGCAATCAGGCGCCGGCGCTACACCTGCACAAAAAGGTGTGTATGCTTTTAATATAAAAGACAGTGCAGCCATTGCTTCAAACAAAATAAGCGGTGTAAATGATACAGAAAAATGGGTGATTACGCCCAACCCGGCTCTAAAGGGCGCCATGGGCCGCATCACTATCCGCACACCGGAGAAATCCACTTACTCGCTGACCGTTTTCAAGGCGGGCACCGATGAAAAAAGTGCTTACCGCTACGGCGGTACAGAATTCCTTCTTCTGCCAGGGCAATACGATACCCGTTGGTGGGACAACAGCAAGTGGCGTTTGAGCGGTGTCCCCGTACGGCGTGGCATGGACACACGGATCCGAGCAGGTATGCTGAATTTAAATCTAAGCGGCACGGAATGGGTAATTTACGACGAAACAAAAACGATCGTCATGGAGCAGGGCTATTCCGTCTGGCGGGTGGGATTGCCCGTCGGCAAATACTACGTCAAGGTCAACAATGACTTCGCGGAAGTTGTCATAAAGGACGGGGAAGTCACGGAATTTTAAGATTTATTCGTCACTGTTGGTGTTTTATATTTCGGACTTTTTTCTAGTTTAGTTCACAGCACCAACAATATGAAGTTGTGAAAATTCCCTATGTTTAAGTTGTTGGTGTGGAGTTTTGTGTTTGAAGTTTTATGTAGTTAAAACACCAACGGAGTAAAGGTTTAAATAAAAGTCAACCCTTTTTTAACAGGATAGTCAGTATCTTTGGAATTCCATTCCTGTTATCATCATCAAAATGTTCGTTGATGTCAACAAGCGACAAGCCATGTTTCTTAGCAGTATGGATAAAATCGGAAACATGATGGGTAAAACAATCCACCACTTGCACACCATTATCCGTTTCAAACCTTGCTTTGCTGCCGGCATATTGTTTAAAGGGATGCAGTTCGCCAATATAAACATGGCCTCCGGGTTTTAATGATTGCGACACTTGTTTAAAAATATGGTCAAGATTTTCAATATGCTCCAGCACAAGGCTGAAACTTACAAGGTCGTATAATTGATTGATGAATGCCCACTCCTTTGTAATATCAGTTTGTACAAACTGAACGTTGTTGCTAGTGATTTTCTCTTTTGCTTTTGCCAGCATTTCTTGGGAGAAATCAACCGAAGTAACCTGGTTTGCTTTTTCAATAAACCAAACAGTGTTTTTGCCTGTGCCGCAGCCAATTTCTAAACAGTTTTCAAAACGAATTGCTGATAATATACTTCTCATTACCATTCCTTCCAAGTCCCTAGTCTTGTTTATATTGGTATCGTATTGGGAAGCCCAGTTGTTATAAGCCTGTTCAGTAGTCATCTCAAATTTTGTGATTATTAAACCGGATACCTTTTTACAGAGCTAAGGATATAGCTTCTTTAAACCGCTTTTCTGATTTTTACTAATTGTTGCAATAAGCCCTCTAGCAAATCTAATTTCAGCATATTAGCACCATCGCTTTTTGCAACAGAAGGGTTGGGATGAGTTTCGATAAATAATCCATCAACTCCGGAAGCTATAGCAGCTTTTGCAATAGTACCGATGAGTTGCGGATTGCCTCCTGTTATTCCTGATGTTTGATTCGGTTGTTGTAGTGCATGGGTAACATCCATCACCACCGGAACACCGTGTGCCTGCATGGCAGGAATGTTTCTATAATCAACCACTAAATCCTGGTAGCCAAAAGTTGTTCCTCTTTCTGTCAGCATTATTTTATCATTGCCAGCATTACGAATTTTATCTACGGCAAACTTCATCGCTTCGCCGCTAACAAACTGCCCTTTTTTTACATTCACAATTTTTCCGGTTTGTGCAGCAGCAATTAATAAATCTGTCTGGCGGCAAAGAAAAGCCGGGATTTGTAATACGTCTACAAAGCCAGCAGCTTTGATAGCTTCTTCGGGGGAATGAATGTCTGTAACAACAGGGATCGAATATTTTTTACCTATGTTTTGCAACATCTTCATCGCCACATCATCGCCAAGTCCTGTAAAGGAGGTGCCGCTGGTACGGTTGGCTTTGCGATAAGATGATTTGAAGATATAAGGAATACCAAGATTTTTACAAACAGTTGAAACTTTATCCGCCACTTCTGATAAAAGCTCCTCACTTTCTACCACACAAGGGCCTGCCAGGAGAAAGAAATTGTTCTCATCATACGACTGATTGGCAAATAGATCTTTCAGGAATTTTTCCATGCGGCAAAAATAGTTTTAAGTTCTGAGTTTTTAGTTTTAAGTTAGAACTTGCTTGCCAGCAAGAAGGTTGAAATTTATTCAATCTTTTATATAAAGAAACTGTTATGATAAAAGATAAAATATTAGTAATTGGTGCTTCGGGCCAGATAGGAGTGGAGCTAACGATGGCACTTCGTAAAATATATGGAAATGCCAATGTAGTCGCTTCCGATTTGCGGGAACAAAACCCATTACTTGAAGGAACCGGCCCCTATGTTAGTCTTGATGTAATGAATAAGGAAATGCTGCATGTGCAGGTGATACGTCAAAATTTTACCCAGATATATTTACTGGCGGCTATTCTCTCTGCCACCGGCGAAAAAAATCCGGGTCTTGCATGGAACCTGAATATGAACGGCCTTTTAAATGTATTGGATATAGCCAGGGAAGAAAAAATAAGTAAAGTATATTGGCCATCTTCTATTGCTGTATTTGGACCTACTTCACCCAGGCAGAATTGTCCGCAGCAAACTATTATCGAACCCGCCACGGTGTATGGTATCAGTAAGTATGCCGGTGAGTTCTGGTGCAATTATTTTCATCATCGCTTTGGTGTGGATGTGCGGAGTATCCGTTATCCCGGTTTGATTTCTTACAAATCAGCACCCGGTGGTGGAACTACAGATTATGCTATTGAAATTTTTCATGAAGCATTGGAAGAAAAAAAATATGAATGTTTTTTAAAAGAAGATACCTACCTGCCGATGATGTATATGCCGGATGCTATCAGGGCAACCATTGAACTGATGGAGGCCCCTGCCTCTACAATTTCTATCCGAACTTCTTACAATGTTTCGGGAATGAGTTTTTCGCCAAAAGAAATTTCAGCAGAAATTAAAAAACATATTCCTGATTTTTCGATTTCTTACAAACCCGATTACCGCCAGGGTATTGCTGATGGCTGGCCACAAAGTATTGATGATTCTGTTGCAAGAAATGACTGGGGCTGGAAAGAAGAGTATGACCTGGCAGCAATGACGAAGGATATGCTGGAGAACCTGAAATAATAATTTAGTATAGGTATCTTTTACCAGTCATTTTGCCAAGCAAAATATATCTGTGTTAATCCGTTTAATCTGTTTCATCTGTGTTCCTGTATTGTATTCAGTGTCAGTCAACCATATTATTTTTTACCGCAAACATTACCAGCCCTGCTGTATTACGAACGCCGATCTTTTCAATCAACCGCTGGCGGATACCTTCTACTGACCGTGGGCTTAAAAAAATATCTTTAGCTATTTCAGCCGCTGTTTTTTCTTCACAGATCAGTTTAAGCACTTCCAGCTCTCTTTCGGTCAGCTCTATGTTTTGATTAAAGGATGGTTTCAGGTTATTCTTCAAAACCAATTTTTTCAGCAGAGCTTTGTTTACCACGTCATTAAAGTAGTATCCATTTTCATGCACGGCATAAATGGATTTCCTGATCTCATCGGGCTCCGTATTCTTTAACAGATATCCATTGGCACCGTTCTCCATCAGATGAATAATAAATTTATCATCATCATACATGGTTACGACCAGCACTTTGATGTTTGGGTATTTTTTCCGGACCGCTTTGGTGGCTTCCATGCCATCCATAATGGGCATTTTCAAATCCATGATGATAACATCAGGAGTCATTGTTTCCAGTGCCTTCAGCAGGTCTTCGCCATTATCTGCTTCCATAATTACTTCCAGGTTTTCATCTGCAGAGAAGCCCACCTTTAATCCTTCCCGGAAGATTTTATAGTCATCTGCAATGGCAATCTTGATTGTACTCATGGCTGATTTGATTTTACTGGTACATGAATATTGATACGGTAACCTTCATCACTATTATTAAAATGGATGCTTCCTTTTAGCAGAATAATCCTGTTCTGTATATTTTTTAATCCTAATCCTTCTTTTTGATAGCGAAGCTCTTCAAATTGTTCCTGTGTTAGTCCGTCGCCGTTGTGAAAAATAATAAGGTTCAATTCATTGCCATTCAAAGTTGAGCTAATAAGGAACTCTGAGGCATTTGCATATTTAAGGATATTATTGACCAGCTCCTGCACCATGCGGTAAATACTGATGTCGTTATCCGGATTGTTAGTCTGGTAACTGTCATCTAATGCTGTAGAGGCGTTGGGAATAACTCCTTCCGTTACTTTCCGGACAAAATGCCGGATAGCTTCATTAAGCCCAAACTCTTTCAGAATGTTGGAATGCAAGTTGTGGGAAATTCCCCGTACTCTTCCAATTACATCATTTAGCAGCTCCCTACCTTTTTCATGCAACTTTTGGTCTCTTTCGTCAAGTACGTCTGCTTTTATACCCAGTAAATGTAGTTTGGCAGAAGAAAGAATAGCACCTACCTCGTCATGTAATGTTTCAGCAATGCGGTGACGTTCCTGTTCTTCGCTGCGGACGGCGGCTTCTATGAGTTGATTTTGTTGCTGCTCACGGAGTTTTTCCATGGATTTCTGATATTTCAACTTCTTTCGTTGGTTGAAAATTAATGCTACCAGGAAGCTGGCAAATAGCAGCAGCATCAGTGCGATGGCGATAATAACTATAAATCGTATATCACCGCTTTGATTCATAAAATGCTTTAGCTAAGAAAATGCAAAAGAGTATATAGGAAAAATTGTGTACGTCCCAAATATCAACGGTAAATTGTTCAAACTGTTTCAGCAATGCCATATAAAAAAGAAAAATCGGGATATTGACAACAACATAAATACTCAGACCTGTTACTACCCAAAATGAAGGTGATTTCCTGAAAAAGCTTTCTTCATCCCGGAGCATATACATATAATACAACAAGCAATAAAATAATAATAATGTCGCTTCAATAGAAATTAGCCTGCCGCTGAAACTCAAGTAATAAAAAAAATCTTCAAGAAAAATGAAATTGACTAATGCCCCGAAAATAAAAAGTACGGGTATTATTCTTTTTACCTTGCTAAAGAACTTTTGGTCTAATAATATAAAGAACCAGCTGAAAAGCAACAGTCTTGCAACAGAATGAATATTGTAAATAAAATTATTGCTTCCCAGCCATTCTGGTTTCGGTGATTCAGGGAGGCCAAACCACTGATTTCGCTTTGAAATTAAGACTATTGCAGTATTAAGAACCAGAGCTATCCAGATATATATACGTATAGGTTTGAGGTAGGCAATTTTTTGTTTCTGCCTAAGTATAAAAAAAACAGGTATAAATAATGCCCATATTTCAGAACAATCTAATACTTGCTGTAAAAAATGTTGCATAGTTTTTATGCTTAAACATCAGCAGGTTTGGCAGGAGGGCAGGGGTTCGCATCAACTGAAGTTTGCCCAAGCTCATCTGTTACTGTATAGGCCGCATGTGCATTTTTTTTATAGAGGTAAGCCTTAAAGATGAGGCTCTTGCCACCTGATTCTTTTAAAGACTTTATTTGTTTACTATCTAATTCCAGGTTACCTAAACTAAGAGGAAGTCTTAACTCTTGCGATAGAGCGTCTTTTGTATTTTCTAAAGGTATCCTTGTGCCAATTTTCCAACTTTTTTTTGTTTTGTAAACGGGATAAGCCACCAGGCTAAAGGTTTTATCACCTTTGTCATTTGATTCAACATCAAACTGAAGGATAATTTTTCTTAGCTTTTTAAATTTTTTAAACTGATCCCAGCTTAAAAACTGGTTGGGCAAACTAATTGTCCCATTCGTATTTGATTTTGAATTTTCCATGCAATAAATTTTAATAATTGATTATAATTATAAGGCAGGTTCTCTTTCGGGCAGGAATAAATCTATATCTAAAATAAACCGATGTGTTGAACTTTCAAAGGGTTGCCCCGAAGATTGCGTAGATACTCTCAACGATGCGTATTTGTACGCAGCCAGTTAAATTTCCAGGCTTTCTGAACCTTCATTACAGCCCGTTTTGCGTAGTTACTCGTTCCTTAAAGTAGTTATGCGGTGGAATACGGACAGGTTTTTCCACGCAATTGTTAATGCCATTTAAACGCCTTACTACGGCTTCTGCATTTTACGCATTTACTACCTTGTTTTCAGGCTATTGCCGAAGCAAAATTGTGTTATAAAAATTCTTTTTATGACACACAAAATCTTATCCCGCATCATCTTTTTGATGATATTCTCATTGGCTTCGTATTCAGTTTTGGCCGGTGGCCATACTGTTAAGAGAGAAACTGAACCTGCCAGTAAAGAAGTGAAAATAATAGCCACACCTGATCATTCAGAGACGGGTAAAAAAGCACCAGTGTTTCCGGAACCTTACCCTAAAGTGCCGCATGGTAAAGCACATATACCACACATAGAGGAGCTTCCTCACATTCACAAGTTTCATAAAGAAAGGATGAAGAAGATAAAGAAGCACCACGGTAAATATTGGTTGCTGAGCCAGGTATTGTTGGCCCTGTGCCATTTGTCAATACTGGTGATAGGCTACCTGCATGCTACACACTAAAACGGCTGAATAGAGAAGCGATCAAATTTGAGCAAATCAGATTCCTGTACTTGAACACCTGTTACCCTGGCTTTGGGTGGGCCTTGCCAGCACCAGGCTATTAGTTTGGCTAATTGTTCCTTTGTTCCTGTAGCAACTATGGAAACGCTGCCGTCTATCATGTTTTTTACTTCGCCTGTTATTCCAAGTGCTGTTGCAGTTTCTTTTGTGCTTTGCCGGTAATAGACCCCTTGCACTTTACCTGAAACAGTGATGGAGATGGTAAGCATCGGAATTAAAATTCAATAAGGCTAACGATTTCTTCAAGGTATTGCTGATCGGTAGTGTCAAACTGGTCGTATTCGCTGCTGTCAACATCAAGTACAGCCACTACTTCATTATTACGGATAACCGGCACCACAATTTCAGATTTTGATAAACTGCTACAGGCAATATGGCCGGGAAATTTTTCTACATCAGGAACGATAAGTGTTTTGGCTGCTGCCCAACTACTGCCGCAAACACCTCTTCCTTTTTTTATCCGGGTGCAGGCAACCGGCCCCTGGAAAGGGGCAAGTACCAGATCATCGTTTTCACCCTCAGTAGTTTTAACGGAGGAGGGTTTTACAACATAGAAACCGACCCAGAACCAGCCAAACTGTTCCTTCAATGCAGCAACTACATTTGCCATGTTTGCTACGAGGTCATTTTCACCTTCAAGCAATCCTTTTATCTGCGGAATTAGTGATTGATACTGTTCGGCTTTATTGCCGGTGATGATTGATAAATCTTCTGCCATTGGGCAAAGGTAAACGGACTTTCGATACAATGAAAATGTAAACGGATTAAAAAGGATTTCCGTGAGTTTGTCTAACCAGGTAGTTGACAAACTTTGGAAAGGGTTTTGCTATTGCAATGAAAAAATTAGTGAGTTGTTTGCTGCCAAATAATCGTTGTATTCTTCTACCCATTTTTAATCGGTTGGCAAATTGTTGGTTCCACTGCAGCGTATATTGATGCTCCATTTCTGTTCTCGTAATCTTATCCTGCAAATAATCATGAATATGGCTGGCAGCGATCTTACTGCCATGTAAGGCCATACTCATACCATTGCCACATAAAGGAGTTATCATTCCGGCAGCATCACCCACCATCAGGACATGGTTTTCTACCTGGGCTTTTTTATCAAAGCTTATTTGAGAAATAGTCTGCGGTGCAACGAATGTGATTTTGCTTTCAGTTAATATTTTTTTCAAGTGCGGGTTCTCACTTAAAATCAATTGCTCCATTTGTTTAATGTCGCCGTTGCTTTTTTGCAGATTGTTTGCGGTGGTGAGGTAACATAAGTTGTAATTGTCGTCTTCAATTTTTACAATGCCGCAATAACCGTTTTTAAAATTGTGAAGGGCAATGGTATCAGCAGGAAAATCAGTTTTTATATGATACTTTACGCCAACGTAGTTATTCAGTTTATTTTTTGGTGCATTAGTGAAAGGCCTTTTCCATTTTATGTCAATATTGCTTCGTTTGCCATAGCTGCCGGCCACCAGTTTTGCCTTGTATTGTTTTAAGGAAGTATCAATCGTAAACTCATCGGTGGAAAATTCAACATTATTTACTTTTGTATTTTCCATGATACATACACCTACGGCCTTTGCTATTTGCACTAAGGTATTATCTAACCTGAACCGGCTGATACCAAAACCGCCAAGCGGTAGCGATTGTTCCAACATTTTTCCATTTACGGATGTTACTTGCAGTTTAGTGATGATGGGAACGTTTATGCCATCAAGATCAACTCCAAGATCATTCAAAAAATCCCATGACTCCAGGCTGATATATTCTCCGCATACTTTATGGAAGGGGTATTGTTCTTTTTCAAACAGGATAACAGAATGACCTTGTCTTTTTAATTGAATAGAAAGTGAAAGCCCCGCCAGGCCTCCGCCAACAATGGCAACATCATATACCCCCATCCCCTGAAGGGGAGAAAAGCAAGAGTCTTCTTGTTTGTAAATGTTATTCGTTTGAATAGTTTTTATTTGCCAGCTATTACTAAATAACGGAAAGCCCATTTCCAGGTTATGGTGAAATTTCCTACTCCGGATTGTTCAAATAATTGTTGCCAGTCTTTTTTTCTAAAGCTACGGGCTACAGACAAGCAGGCATCATTTTTTACCAGGTATGATTTACTGAAAAATTTGGTGATGTATTTGATAAGATAGTAAGCTAACCAATGCCGCTGCAGGTCATTGATAAAAAAACCATGACGGCTGTTTTGTTGTAACCACCGTAACATAGTTATTAATTGCTCATCGGTAAAATGATGGCAGAATAGCGACGAAAAGATGATGCCTGGCTTACTTTCACCAAAATTCACAACTTCATAGTCACTACAAATCCACTGACAAGTTAGTTGCGGATATTGTTGTTTGGCAAAAGCAATGCATTCGGCATTCATATCTATTCCAATAAAACTTACCGGAATATTTTTCTTACGGCAATATGTATAAATGGCAAATAGATTATCGCCGCCGCCGCACCCAATTTCGCAGATAGTAAGAGGTGAAATGCCTTTTCTTAATTCTTTTACTCCTTTCAATGTTATGGCATGTCCGCCAAGCCGGGTATTGATAATATTGAGTTCTTTTAAGGTCTGTGCCATTGCCTCAAAAGAGATGTCATCACCATCCATTAATTCTTTCTGGTAACTGCGTCGGCGTAGATTTATCATGCAGATAAAATAAAAGTTTCCATAGTTAGTCCCGGACCGAAGGCGGCCCCGAAAACAGTATTCTTTTCTTTTTTATTGAGGGTTGTCATTATTTTTTCTAACACAAAAAGGACAGTGGGAGAGGACATATTGCCATAATCTTTCAACACTTCATAACAAGGCTGCAATTGACCATTGGTAAAGCCAAGGCTTTTATGAACGGACTCTAATATTTTTTTGCCTCCGGGATGTATGCACCAATGTGTGATATCTTCTTTACTTAAGTTGGCAGCAGTTAATGCTTGTTGTACTAAGCTATCAAAATTTTCCTCAATCATATCCGCCACATAGCCGCTTAATGTCATCAGAAAACCTTTGGAAGAAAGTTCCCAGGCCATATCTTTTTTCCCTTTCAGGGAAACCATTGAGTAGAAATTATCAATCGTTAGCCCTTCCTGTTCCTCATTGCCCGTTACTAAAACTGCTGCCGCACCATCTGAAAACAACATACTGCTTGTCATATTATCAACTGTATGTTCTTTTTGAAAATGGAGGGTACATAGTTCGGTGCATACTATCAATACATTTGCCTTTTTATCAGCTTTGCAAAATGCATCAGCAATCTTCAACGCATGAATAGCTGCATAGCAACCCATAAAATTGACAGAGGTCCGGAAAGTGGTAGCTGGTAAATTTAATATTTCCAATAATTCAAGGTCGAGGCCTGGGGCACTCATCCCAGTACAGCTCACGGTGATAAGATGTGTGATTTTGTGCTCTGCATATTGCTCAACACATTTATTTATTGCATCTAAAGAAAGCTGTGCTGCATGCTGCTGGTACCACTGCATCCTTTTCTCCAATTTGGGAAAAGGTTCCAGGTTTTCTGTTGGGGAATAAAATGCCCATTCAGTAGTTGGCAAGCTATAATCGGGAATAACTGAATAACGGGTGCCGATACCACCTTGCCGGTAGAGATATTTTAATTTTCGTTTATCGTCCTCATCCAGGGCATATACCCGTTGCATAAAATCAAGGATAACAGATTGCTCATGTTTATGTGCCGGAACGGCTGTGCCAATGGATATTATTTTACTCAAAAAAACCTCCAGGTTAATAAGATAATAAATGCAGTATTCGTACAGGTAGCAGCAATCCAGTTCATCCGCATAGTATTTTTAAAATTGGCTGCTGTAGTATTCTTCCTCACCTGTAAAAACCAGTTGATGAAATAAACGATAACCGGGACAAAAAAGATGCTAACAACCCATAATTTGTTTATTTCTTTTATATGGATAAAGAATTGTGCCATAAATATCCATGCAAATAAGTAAACAATGGCACAGAACACAAAAGTACCGGTATATCCGAGCTTATAACTGATAGTAGCCACTCCATCTGCCAGATCCTGTTTATGCTGATAAATTTGTGTAAGGGGATAAAAACCGCCAATCAGCAAAGCACAAATAACCATTCCCTGCCAGGGCACCCCTATAGCAGTGTCTTTATTGCTTCCATAATATACCAAAGCGAATGTTAAAGCTCCCTGGAAAATTATGACAGTCAAATAACCAATGACCGGGAATTTTTTTAACCGGATGCCGCGGTAACTATAAGCTTTGGAGGCACCGATGTACACCAGAATAACAATGGCAAACAAGGGGCTTATCAAAAAACTCAGCAGAATGGCTGCTGTATCTAATACAATAGTAAGGAGAAATAGTTGACGGGATGGGGGAGGGGGGGTCTTCAAACCCCCAATACTTTCGGTGTCCCTGTCCATATAACTATTGTACCCATTACTGGCGGGATAAATTAATAAATGAAGAATAAAAAAAATCAATGCTGCTTTGCCCCAGTTAATGTCGGGTACTTGTGATAAGGCAAAAAAATATAGCGGTGATAGAAAAACAGAAAAAGGGATGCGGAGTAATTTAATTGTAGATGCTGAAAGCATATTGTCAGCAATGTTTCCTGTAAGATAAGCAGATGGAGTGATAAATTGAGAAAACATTCATCGAATGAATATCAGCAGATTTAATGTGACGAGTTTGGTGGAATATCAAGTCAATTTTATTTGCCAGTGGCTTTGCTGTCAATAGTGATTGCTAAATCTTCTGCCATAAAGCAAAGGTAAATGAATGACTGTTCCGGTTACCTGGTGGCTACTGCTATTTTATGTATGTATTAATTCAATGGCCTGATATTTGAAAGACATTTATTTGTCGTAGCTTCTCTATCCCAAAAAGCTCCACAAAACTCTAAACAATTAAATATGTCTACTAAAAAGAAAACGGCCAGGCCAGCAGCCAAAAAGAAAGTTGCAGTTGCAAAAAAAAATGTTCGTAAAAAAGCGACGGCTAAGAAAAAAGAAGTGGCTAAAAAAGTAAAGAAGGTTAGTAAAAAAGTTTCTGCCAAGGCCAATAAGCTGGTGAAGAGAGCAGTTAAAAAAATAACTTCTCCCGGCAATAAAGAAGCGGCGAAAAAAGCGGTGGCCAATGTAAAAAGAGTGGTGAAAAGAGTAGCCGCCAAAATAAACTCACCGGAAACAAGGAAAGCGGTTAACAAAGTAACCGTTAAAGTAAAGTCAGCGGTGAAATCTGCCATAGCCAAAGTATCTTCTCCCGAGACGAAGCAGGCAATGAGTGCAGCTGCCAGCAAAGTTAAAAAAGTGGTGAATGCTGCCATTGCCAAAGCGACTTCTCCCGAAACAAAAAAAGCCGTGAAAGAAACTGCTCAAAATGTAAAAACTTCTGTAACCAATGCCATCAGAGACATTACTCATAAAGCACATGAAATAAAAGAGTCAATGGCGCATAGGGCCGAGGAAACAATTCCCGGCGAAACAATAGAGTCGGTACAGGAAGATATGGATGGACAGGTAAATACTATAAAACAAGAATCAGAAGATAAGAAAAAAGAAATAGATGGAGCGATGATGTAAATCTTCTCTTTCTGAGGCTATTTTATTGATAGAATATAAGAGTTAATTCATTACAGGGTTTATATCAACGCCACCGGCAGTTGCATAGTTCCTGATTTCATTGTATAACGTATCTCTTTCTACCGGCTCTCTTTTGGCTTGCTTAATTAATGTAACCAGCTCAGCGGTTGTCATTGAAGGTGTTTGTTCCTCCGAACCAGCCATGCTGTAAATTTTGGTGGTGTCATCTATTGTTCCATCAATATCATCTACACCAAAGGAGAGGGAGAGTTGTGCATTCTGTCTTCCAAGCATCGGCCAGTAAGCTTTCAGGTGAGGGAAATTATCTAAATAAATTCTTGCTATCGCATAAGTTTTCATGTCTTCTACCACACTGCTTTCCGGCACATAACTCATGTCGTTATCCTTGTTGCGGAATTTGAGTGGAATAAAAGTATTAAAGCCGCCTGTTTTATCCTGTAACTCTCTCAGCCTTCTCATGTGGTCAATACGATGTTCGTATTTTTCAATATTGCCAAACAGCATCGTGGCATTGGAATGCAATCCTAATTTATGTGCTGTTTCATGTATCAGCAACCAACCATCTCCATCTACTTTATCTGCACATATCTGTTGCCTTATCTCCGGGTGAAAAATTTCGGCACCGCCACCAGGAATACTGTCTAACCCTGCTTCAATTAAAAACTTCAATCCTTCTTCCACACTTACTTTGGCTTTGCGGAACATATAATCATATTCTACTGCGGTAAATGCTTTAATATGTAAATCAGGACGGTGTATTTTTATGGCTTTTAATAAATCAGCAAAAAATTTCAAATCCATTTTTGGATGAACACCACCAACAATATGTACTTCAGTCACCGGCTTACCGTCATATTTTTTTACCATGTGCAGCATTTGGTCAATACTCAATTCCCAGCCCTCATCTCTTTTTGCATACAGACGGCTATACGAACAGAAGTTGCAACTGAACACACATACATTCGTCGGTTCAATATGAAAATTGCGGTTGAAATAAACTTTATCGCCGTTTTTTCTTATCCTCACTTCATTGGCAAGGCTGCCTACAAAACCAAGACTGGCTTTTTCAAAAAGTAGTAATCCTTCTTCATCGGTTATGCGTTGGCCGGATTTTACTTTGCTGGCTATTTGTTGCAACCCGATAGCTATCGGATTGGCGGAAATTCCTGTGGAAACTATCATATTTGAGTAACAATTATTCTGGAACAAAGTTACGAATACAAGAAAGAACTCTGCGCCTCTCCATCTCTGCGGTTAAAATCTCTAAAATCCTTATCTTTCCTTTTGAGTGCTTTTATAACATAAAAACAGGGCTATGAGTATTAAATTACGATTGACCATTCTTAGTTTTCTTCAATTTTTCGTTTGGGGCGCCTGGTTAATTACTATCGCCAACTATTGGTTTGGTACAAAGCAGTGGGACGGCGGACAGTTTGGCGATGTGTTTGCCACCCTGGGATACTCATCTTTAATAATGCCTGCACTAACTGGTATTTTGGCAGATAAATGGATAAATGCTGAAAAACTTTATGGAGTGCTTCATATTTTAGGAGGTGTTTTCCTGGCTTGTATTCCTATGGCAGAGAGCCCTGATAGTTTCTTTTGGATAATTTTTGGAGCCATGCTTTGTTATATGCCCACTATTTCATTATCAAATTCTATTGCATATACTATTTTAAAAAATAACAAGGAAGATGTTGTAAAAGTATTTCCTCCTATTCGTGTATGGGGAACGATTGGTTTTATAGCTGCCATGTGGATTACGAACCTTACTGGCAATAAAGCATCTGCCAACATGTTTTACATAGCTGCCTTTTCTGCAATTGTGTTAGGTATCTATTCATTTACATTACCTAAATGCCCACCTCCAAAATTAATTTCTGCGAATTCCAGCTGGACACAGAAACTCGGACTAGATGCCTTTAAGTTATTCGGAACATCTAAAATGGCACTGTTCTTTATATTCTCTATGTTTTTAGGTGCTGCCCTGCAGTTGACAAATATGTATGGGGATGTGTATCTGTCAGAATTTGAAAAAGTACCTGAATATGCTGATTCTTTTGTGGTGAAATATTCTACTATCATCATGTCAATATCACAGATTTCGGAAACATTGTTTATTCTCGCTATTCCCTTCTTCTTAAAAAGGTTTGGCATTAAACAGGTAATGCTTATTTCAATGATTGCATGGGTGCTTCGGTTTGGGTTATTTTCTTATGGTGACCCGGAAGGTGGTTTATGGATGATTATCTTTTCCTGTATTGTTTACGGGATGGCATTTGATTTTTTCAATATCTCCGGTTCGTTGTTTGTGGAAACTACTACCGACTCAAAAATGAGATCGAGTGCACAAGGTTTGTTTATGATGATGACCAATGGGGTAGGTGCCGTACTTGGTAGTAAGATAAGTGCATGGCTGATTCAAAATTATTATACTAATGCAAACGGCGACAGGAACTGGCAGGGAATATGGCTGGCCTTTGCAATTTATGTGTTAACTGTAGCAGTATTATTCGCAATCTTCTTCCGGCATAAGCATAATCCGAAGGAAATGGAGAATGTAACACATTAGGGAGGGAATTATTTAGCCAGCGACAGTGCTACTATCAGCTTCGTTGCGACGCTCCGTTCAGGGTTCTATTCGCTATTGAGCATATCGCCAAAGGCGATGAAATAAAACTGTGAAACTGGAAGTTTCTCAGAGCTGGGCTGGGATAGCTCAATTCTTTAAAAGGCATAGCCAGTTTTTAAATAAGTTACTTGCCATCTGCCACAGCGATAACGATTTTCCCTTTAAAATTGCCACTCCCAAAGTATTGAAAAGCTTCCGGCACTTCATGCAACGGAAAACACTTGTCAATAACAGGAACCATTTTACCTTCTTCAAATAGTAGGTTCAGATATTCCAAATCTTTTCGGTTCGGTTTATAACCCATAATACCTAACTTTTTATTTCCAATCCGTGAAATAATAGAACCAAAGAGCAAGAATAGCAGCAACAACCCACCCATCGAACCACCTATCATGGTAAAAGTGCCGCCTGGTTTTAATGCCCTTTTATAATCAAAGACAGTTTTGTGAGCAATCACATCCAATATCCTGTCATACTGCAGCCCATTGCGTGTATAATCTGTTTTTGTATAATCTATTAGATGATCTGCGCCTAATGAACGGAGTAATTCAAACTTTTCAGTCTTATCTACACAGGTTACAATTGCCCCTAACGATTTTGCATACTGTAAACCGATAGTGCCCACAGCACCACCAGCTCCGTTTATTAATATTTCCTGGCCCTGCTTTATGGTTCCCTTATGGCAAAGCCCCTGCAATGCAAGAATACCAGCCTGTGGTAACGCAGCCGATTGTTCAAACGTCATAGCAGAGGATTTTCTTGCTAATAACTTTTCCGGAACACTTACATACTCTGCAAAACCACCAAAGCCGCTACCTGCTATATCACCAAACACTTCATCACCCGGCTTAAACTCTTTAACGTTGCTACCAACCGATTCTACCAATCCCGCAATGTCCGCCCCAAGAATTTTATGCCGGGGTCTCCATAGCCCTCCAATCAAACGTACCAGGAAGGGTTTACCCCTCAGCAGATCCCAGTCCCAGGAGTTAATAGAAGACGCATACACTTTTACAAGTACTTCGTCTTTTTTAGGAATAGGTTTATCTACTTCTTTTAACTGAAGCATATCCGGTGAGCCATATTTTGTATAAACAATTGCTTTCATTTGTATTTGGAATATTTCCTTTTTTATATTCTGTAATGCCCACTTCTTTTATAATCATCCAAAAACGGCACCACCAATAAACATGCAAAGCCTGTAATATTGGCAAGCTGACGGTATTGAAAAATAGAAAACCATTATACCCGGTAATCTGCCCAATTATCCGGGTAGTTAATTATGATCAAAGTAGTACCTGAAAGCAGGAAGGCGGATATTACAGTGCTGCTATGAATAATTTTATTTGTTACTTCTGAGATTTTGGTTTCTCTGTTTTATAACTTCCTTTAGTGGGATAAGCTTACCATTTCCGGCTTTTAATTTTGCTTTATCGTAAGCCTTAATATCTGCAAGGTCTTCTGCCATTTCTTTCAATTTGTTGTAATCTTTCAGCGAAAGAAGTACGCCGGTTTGGTTGCCTTTTTTATCTGTAACAAGCAATGGACTCTTTTTTTTATTTTGGGTAAAGTTACATTTTTAAAAAAGATTTGAAATAGACAAATTTTTGTTTGCCGGAGAAGCAACAGAATAAAATACTAAACTAGAAATTTCGTATCGACAGAGAAGGTTAGATATTCTATTTATTGATTTCAAAATATTATTCAAAAAAATTTAAGGTCTACTTCGAAAATTGTTTTCGGCTTAACTCCAAGTTGCACACTTTCGAATAGGTCAACTAGCTTTTGACCATCTATTAGTTCTATTGGGGGAGCACCATCTCTTGAAGCTTCTCTTTTAGAATCTTCAGAAAAAGTACCTGTTGTAAGAATTATGCCTTTCTCTGCCCTTCCAATCATTGCGTTTCTAAAATCTCCTACTTGTGCCCTTGATACTGTTCCTTTATACCTTTTACATTGAAAAAGAACTTTCATGCTGACGAATGGATTTAGCTCGAGAGTCCCGTATCCATCAATGCCTCCGTCATGCGAACCTCCTGTAACTTCTACATTCTCAAATCCGTGTTCTCTAAGCAGACGCTTACAAATGTCTTCAAATCCTTTTGGTGAAACAGATTGCAGGATTTCAATAAGAGTAGGAGTAAATGTATGTTCAACTAATTCAGGTTGTTCATCTTCCTGTTCTTCAATAATCTGTTTCTGATTTTTTTCCTTTCTTGCTTTACTATGTATCTCAACCCACTTTAAAAACATTTCTGTTGCTTAGTCTTCCGTTAGTTTTGTAGTATAGCCTAAAGGGGTAAGACTCCAGGTACCACGAGTATTGTCATCTAATAAACCTTCCCAAACTAAGTATTGCCGGGCCCAGGCAACTTGGTTATGAAATCGTAGAGTTCCAGATTTCATAATCTCTTCTAGGATTTTGTCAGGAATTTTTAAATTTTTGGCAATTTGAGCGACGACTTCTTTAGGCTTACCAGATCCTCCAAGTTGTCTTAATGCATCCAATAGTGGCCCAAACCATTTTATAAATTCTGCTTGTTTAGTTTTTTTACTCATCTTAATTCTCAATTAATGTTTGTGATTAAAACTCATCTAAACCTCTCACTCACCACCAACTCCTTACACCCCGCCGTATAAGTATAAAATCCTTCCCCACTTTTTACTCCAAGTTTACCCGCAGTCACCATATTCACTAATAAAGGGCAAGGAGCATACTTGGGATTACCAAAGCCATCATGCAATACATGTAAAATAGAAAGACAAACGTCCAAACCAATAAAGTCGGCGAGTTGTAGCGGCCCCATCGGGTGGGCCATACCAAGTTTCATTACGGTATCTATTTCTTCTACACCGGCCACACTTTCGTATAAACTATAGATGGCTTCGTTTATCATTGGCATCAGTATGCGGTTGGCAATAAAGCCGGGATAATCGTTTACCACACAAGGCACTTTGCCGAGTTGTTTACTTAGTTCAACAATCGTTGCTGTTACTTCCTTGCTGGTAGCATAGCCATTAATAATTTCTACCAGCTTCATCACCGGCACCGGGTTCATAAAGTGCATACCGATTACTTTGCCAGCCCTGCCTGTAACGGCTGCAATTTTTGTAATAGAAATACTTGATGTGTTGGTGGCGAGGATGGCTTCTTTGGGTGCATACTGATCTAATTGTTCAAAGATTTCCAGCTTCAGCGAAACATTTTCTGTGGCGGCTTCTACTACCAGCACCGCATTTTTTACTCCCTCAATCATGTTTGATTGAATACTGATATTAGCCAGCGTTGCTTTTTTCTGTTCTTCTGTAATAGTGCCTTTGGATAATTGGCGGTCAAGGTTTTTTGTAATAGTAGCAACCGCCCTGTCCAGTTGTGCCAGCGATACATCCACTATAGTTACGTTGAAACCTGCTTGTGCAAATACATGTGCAATACCATTGCCCATAGTGCCTGCGCCGATGACGGAGATAAACTTCATACCCCTGGTTTTAGTTTTAAAGTGCAAGTTTTCTTACTCCCTTCCCGAAATCATCGGGATGTTCCAAAAGGGAGATTTGGAAATTCACTTTATGTAAAAGTTGTTGATTATTTTCTAATCAAAAGTAAGCATTTCGGGTTCTTCCCCTTCCTGGAGGGGTGAATTGAAACAATCTTTCTTCTTTAGGAAATTGGGGTGGGTTGCTGCCCAATGAACCAAAAGTACAAGAGTGTGACACAACGAAGATGCCATGAAAAATTACAGCTGGCTAAATAATAATAAACTTAATGCTATAAAAAATACTGCAAAAATGAAATGACTATTAGATCTAAGTTCCTCCAGAGCTTGACGAAGGATAGGGACAGGGTGTTGCTAATTCTTATTCTTATAATCTCCCCGTTTCCATGCCTGAATAAATTCTCCCCAGGCGGCTGGGTTAAAGATGTTCATCGGTGGAGTTTGTCCCTGGTAAGTGGCACGGGTGGCTATTTTATTGAACTGCACTCTTGATGCTTCGCCACCATCGCCGGGAACGGTTCGCATCAGTATGCGGCGTTTGGAGGCACTGGTATTTTGGCGGGCAATTTCAATATCATCATCAGGCACTTTGGTATTGGCAAAGTCCCGGGCAAATTGATCAGCAGTTGGCCTCGGACGAATGATGGTGGCCGGTAAATAAACGGTATCAATCACCATCAGTTGAACAACACTGTATTGAGTGCCTTCTAATGTGCGGGGGATGGAAATTGTTTTGGGCTTGTAAGTAACATGGGAAAATTCCACCTGGTCGCCTTTCAATACCACAATAGAGAAAACACCCTGTGTATTGGAGATTGTTCCCCGGTTCTGGCCTTTTACCATCACACTTACTGCTGGAATGCCAACGAGGCTATCTGCCGTCATAATAACGCCATACAATTGTACTACCGAATCACGGGAGGTTTCAAACTGGGCTTTAGCAGATTGTGAAAACAGTATAAACAGTAAGCCTGTAAAAAGTATAATTTTCTTCACTGCGTCAAAAATAATGACAAGTTGCTGATTTTGTAAAACAAATTGCCCCTTGTATTGGTTAACTTTGCTGATAATCAGGTTTTTTAACAATTAGTTCAGTAATAGGTTTTTAAAAAGACAATTTATAGAGCCAACTGCAGTGCTACTATCAGCTTTTCTTGCACAGTTTATCCTGAGGAAAGAAGGGCACTCTTCAGGTTTCTGTT
The DNA here is from genome assembly GCA_046598205.1 of Chitinophagaceae bacterium. GTDB lineage: Bacteria > Bacteroidota > Bacteroidia > Chitinophagales > Chitinophagaceae > JJ008. The sequence continues at coordinate 1,991 of JBKJIX010000102.1, read as the reverse complement.
CGCTACTGAGCATTTTTAAGGAGCCTCATATTGTTCAGAAAGATTATACAGGTCAATAAAAAAATATGACAGAAGAAAAAATACTCGCAGCACTCAGCAATGTACAAGAACCCGACCTTGGCAAAGACCTTGTAACATTGAACATGATAAAAGACATTGCCATTGATGGCAACAATGTTTCATTCACTATCATTCTTACCACTCCGGCCTGCCCGATGAAGGATATGATGCAAACAGCCTGTACCAATGCGATAAAACTATTGGTGAATAAAGAAGCAGTAGTAAAAGTGAATTTTACTTCCAACACCACTACGAAACGAACGGATAATAAAGCGGTTCTTCCGGGTGTAAGAAATATCATTGCAGTAGTTAGTGGAAAAGGTGGCGTTGGCAAATCAACCGTGGCGGCAAACCTGGCATTAGCTTTATCACAAGGTGGTGCCAAAGTAGGATTGATGGATGCTGATATTTACGGACCCAGTGTACCCATCATGTTTGGTGTGCGGGGCGAAAGACCGATGATGATTGATGTGGGCAAGGAGAAACCAATGATAGCACCAATAGAACGGTATGGATTGAAATTGATAAGTATCGGTTTTTTAGTAGATGAAAAAAATGCTGTGGTGTGGAGAGGACCGATGGCGAGTAGTGCCATCAAGCAATTTGTAAATGATGTATATTGGGATGAACTGGATTACCTCGTTGTGGATATGCCTCCGGGAACAGGTGATATACATTTAACGCTGATGCAAACCGTGCCGGTAACAGGTGCTGTGATCGTTACTACACCGCAAGATGTGGCACTGGCAGATGCAAAAAAAGGTATTGCTATGTTTGGGCAGGCTCAATTGAACGTACCAATAATCGGGTTGGTAGAAAACATGAGCTATTTTACCCCGGCAGAACTACCCAATAATAAATATTACATTTTTGGAAAAGATGGTGGTAAGCGTTTGGCGGATGAATATGATTTGCCATTCCTTGGTCAGATACCATTAGTACAAAGCATCCGTGAAGGGGGCGATACAGGTGTGCCGGTAATGATGGGAGATGATATGATTACGAGAAAAGCCTTTGAGGGATTTGCGGCGCATGTGGTGAGAAGCATTGCGATGCGGAATGCCAATATCAGTGCAGAGAAAATTGCGGAGATAGTATAAATGTGTTGGAGGTTCGATGTTGGAAGTTGTCATGAAAATTCAAAAAGTCATATAATGGCTACAGTTACTAGGTTTGAAGATTTGGAAGTATGGAAGCTGGCGAGAGAGCAGGCTAAAGCTATTTATGTTTTGACAAGTGAAGGAAGTTTTGCAAAAGACTTTAGTTTAAAGGACCAGATAAATAGATCGTCAGGTTCTGCGATGGATAATATTGCTGAAGGTTTTGAAAGGTTTACGAATAAAGAGTTTGCTCAATATTTGATAATTTCGAAAGGCTCTAATGGTGAAGTAAGGTCGCAGTTGTACAGAGCTTTTGATAAAGGATATATTACAGAAGAAGTATTGATTGAAAGATTGGAGTTTTCTGTAATGCTTGGTAATAAAATAAAATCTTTTCTTGACTATTTGCAATCTTCAAAATATAAAAGCAAACCCAGGAAAGAGGGTTGACCTCCAACATTGAACTTCAAACCTCCAACAATTATGTACAAGCTCCCTTATTATAACGAAGACGATGAAGAAATAGTAAAACAATTCGTCCGTGACCATCCATTTGCTTTTATTGCCGGCAGCAATGCAGAAAACAACCCTGTCGCAACACAAGTGCCTTTATTTATTGATGAAAGGGATGAAAAATTTTTTCTTACTGGCCATATTATGAGAAACACAGACCATCACAAAGCATTTGAACAAAATCAAAATGTGCTGGCAGTATTTACAGGTCCACATACTTATGTTAGTGCAACATGGTACGACAATCCATACCAGGCAAGTACCTGGAATTTTATGAGTGTTCATGCAAAAGGAACAATCCGCTTTGGAAATGATGAA
>JBKJIX010000022.1:0-63560 GCA_046598205.1 Chitinophagaceae bacterium | reverse complement strand
AACCCTGTTTGCTGCACTTGTCTATCCCAAATTGTTAAGTGTCCGCCAGTTGGGTGGTGGGTGGGCTTGGTGTTGAGTAAAGATATATTGCTAAAGTGTCGAACAAATGTTGATAGATAGTCGTCAGCCGGGGTGGGTGGGCTGTGCGTTGGCATTTTTAGCTCTTTGCAAGGTTGGCTTTTGTGTGTTGGCTTTGTGTGCCTTGCAAATGTGCCTAACTTGGTGCGTTGGGTCGTGTCGGCAAATTCTTGGATGCTTAAATGTTTGCAGAATGTCGTTTAGGGTGACGTACAACGTTAGGGCTTTCTGCTGTGCTGGAATTTGAAAAACGTCAAGCCCATAACTGAAGCCCAATAGAATTACTGATGTTGAAGTTAAGATATACTGTTGAGATTTATTCGGTCAGCCCGGACTACAGTTGAGTAGGGGACAGGATGATCAGGATATATTCGTCAGCCAGCATAGCAGAAAACCCCTTGTTATCGGCTTTCGTAATACGGTCGTCCCATCAAATGCCTTTTATCTATTGGCAACAAAAAATAAATCAGCAGACTATTATTGAATCGTTAGACGACCATTTGCCATCCGTGTTACGGAAAGCCTGGAACTACAGCTCATCTGTGTTACAAATGTTGAAGTTTTATTCTGACTACGCAGTTCGGATTTGAAGCAACTTGCATTCATCCGTGTTACGGAAAGCCGGGACAAAAGCTCATCAGTGTTACCACAGTTGAGAACATATTCTAACTACGACCAGAGTTGTAGATGAAAATGTTTTTTAATTACAGTAAGAAAATTTCGCAGAGCGGAAAAATAGCTGAAACGATTGACGATAACACGTAAATTTATGCTATTAGACGCACCCTTCAAAAAAAATGCTGTCTGAAAATCAATGAATTAGTGTTATACATTTTGTATTGTTATTAGGACAATCCACCAAAGGCCTTTTACCTATTCACCAGTCGATTGTTTCCTTTTTCCATAAATCGTCGAAGGGACTTATAATATTAACCAATTGTTTTTTGCTGACATGCAGGTATCTTTCTGTTGTTCTAATATCGAAATGCCCCAGCAAATCTTTTATATAACGTATATCAGTTCCCTTGTCTAATAAATGGGTGGCAAAACTGTGCCGTAAACTATGTATTCCAACTTCTTTTAGTATTCCTGCTTTTTGTTTGGCATTGGTAAATACCTGCTGTACAGTCCGGGTGGGGTAGGCATTGCCGGTTTGCTCCGATTCAAAAAGGTATTCTTTAGGCCGGGGCTTTGCAGCTTTGATATAACTTCTCAAAATATCAAGCAATACGGGGCTTAGGTTTACATACCTGTCCTTTTTACCTTTTGCTCTTCTGATATGTATTTGCATCCGCTGGCTATCAATATCCTCTAATTTAAGATTTACAATTTCGCTTACTCTTAATCCTGAACTGTAAACAGTAAAAAGCATCGCTTTATGCTTTTTGTTTACAAGGGCATTGAACAACTTTGTTAGTTCTGTTTCGTTCAGCAATTTTGGTAATAGCAATTGTTTTTTCGGTCTTGGTATTTCCCAAAAAAACTTTTCCCTACCCAGTACCTGCTCATAATAAAACTTTAAAGCATTGATCCGGCTATGCAAAGTGTTTTCTTTCAGGTTTAATTTTTCTAAACAATATACCAGGTATCTTTTCAAATCTGCTACCGTAAGTTGATCGGCCGGAATGCCTTTTAATAAATTAAGTAGCTGCGACATCTCATTCAGATACGTTTTTATGGTCGAGGGGCTGTAGGCTTTCAATTTCAAATGCTGATGCATAGCAGGTATGATATGTGCATTGGCGGCGCTTATTTGTTCTTTTTTAAATACAGCTACCCGTTGCGTTGTCCAGGGCGTAGCATTTTTTTTTTGAGTGACGGGTATTTTGCTAACAGAGAACTCTTTGCTGGATGCAGTTACAGAGGATGTTTGAGTTTTCTTTTCTGAAAGATAGCGAAGCAGCGCAGCCTGTTCTATTTCTGCCTTCCCTTTTAATGCAAAGAAGAGCTTGTTATAGTTCTCTTTACTCAATGGCACATACCAGCATTTATTGGTACGGCTCCACCTGGCTCCGGCATTCTTACGAATAGCACCATTAAGAACAGATGAGTTTTCAAAATAAATACCGATACATTCCTGTTCCCGGTGCTGTAATGGCTTTAGAATTACCTGCTTCATTTATTTTGTTTGTAAATGAATTTACAACTTCCTATCCGGCTACGATGCTGAATTGGCCAATTATGTTTTATTTGTAGAAATAAGAATGGAAAATGCTACCTGTAATTCAGGGGGCTTTGATGTGCAGCTATTGCCTGGATTTGTTCTATAGCTGATGGGCTGCGCCGCTTAGCCGGAAATCCTTTTTTTTTATAGCTGGTGTGGTGGGCAAAAAAGATTGGAGGCGGGCGGCGGACTGCTGCTGACCGGAGTTACTATTGCTGAGAACCCCAAATTGTATTTAAAAAAAAGGGGGGTGAAGTTTTTGTCTTTATCCCTCCAGATGAATCGTAAACACAATCATCCTCGATTGTATTTTATCAAACACATTGGAGTATTTGAGGTTGGCATCTCTTGCATGTATGTTGCGGAGGCCATTACTGATTTTTATTTCAGGAGAAAAAATAAAACTGGGAAAGTAAAAGTTGAAACCGATTCCAAACTCAGGACCAAAATCATATTTCTCTATTTTCACCAACTCTTCTGCTTTTTTTGCACGGGCATTGCTGGCCATGTCTATATCGGCCTTAAAGCCGAGTAATGTGTAAACCCGGAAGTTGCCGATGCGGTCACTCTGAAATTTTAATTGAAAAGGAAAAGCTGCTATAATTGATTCCACTTTCTTTATCGAACTGGTATCGCCATTAAGATCAGGATACTTGAGCCGGTAAAAAATATTCCGCTCCACAAACATCAGTTGCGGATTGAAACGTAATTGAAAACGGTTGGATAAACGGGCCGTGGCCTGGAACCCTAAAGTGATGCCGCCTGAGTTGTTGGGCTCGGCCACATACACACTATCGTTTTGTAAAAAAACAGGATGAAGCTCTGTTTGAAAACGAGCCAGGTTGATGCCGATACTCATACCAAAATAATAAGGCTTGCTATCCTGATCGGTGCGGTTCATTTCCACCTTGCTGTAAGGGTAATATTGAGCGGTGGTTATATGAGGAAGCAGGAGGCATCCGCACAGCAACAACACGGTTATTATTTTCAGGCAGGCTTTTGTCCGGAGTAAATGCAACATATTCCTAAGCTTAGCGGTTTGAATTCCGTATTGGAGTATCCCACTTTTTTTAAAATGTCAGTAAATAAATGGCGGTCGGGAAAAGCATTGGCCGACTTATTTAAATATTGGTAAGCCTCTTTGTCCTGTTTAAACCAACGGGCTACTTCCGGAGCCACGATGCCCATGTACAAGTTGTATAAATTTTTAACTGCTTTAAGCCGGGGTTTTGAAAATTCAAGCACTACCAAACGGCCACCGGGTTTTAATACCCGAAACATTTCTGCCAGGCCGTTTTCCAGGTTTTCAAAGTTCCGGACTCCAAATGCCACCATCACGGCATCAAACGTATTTTCAGCAAAGTTTATTGTTTCTGAATCGCCAAGGTGTAACTGGATTTTGTCCCCAAGTTGTTCTTTTTCAATCTTCTTTCTACCCAATTCCAGCATTCCTTCTGATATATCAATGCCAGTAACAAGGTCTGGTTTCAGCATTTTATAAGCCAGCAGGGCCATATCAGCAGTGCCGGTGGCTACATCTAAAATATGCCGGGGATTATCTTTTTTTAATTTGCGGATAGCTTTTTTGCGCCAGCCAATATCTGTGCGGGCAGACAGAAACCGGTTCATTTTATCATACTTGCCAGATATCCGGTTAAACATATCGGCCACCTGTTCTTTTTTGCCTTTTTCAGAATCTTTGAAGGGAATGATATGATCGTGGGGTAATGGGTTTGCCATAGCGGGGGCAAAGGTAATGCTGGTTTCTGGTTTTTAGTTGCTGGTTTATAGTTTTAAAGCAGATTGTTTACTCTTACTTTGCAACACATGGAAATTGTATCAGCCCAGTATATTATCAGCAGTCCCGGTTATAAGGATTGCCCGTCGGCAGATAAGCCAGAGTATGCTTTTATCGGACGGAGCAATGTGGGCAAATCATCGTTGATAAATATGCTGACCAATAAAAAAGGGTTGGCTAAAATATCTTCCACCCCCGGCAAAACACAACTGCTGAATCATTTTGAAATTATTTCTTCTGATAAAAAGAAATGGTTCCTCGTAGATCTGCCAGGCTATGGTTATGCCGCCACGGTTTCTCAAAAGGCGAGAAATAACTGGGGTAATATGATTGAATCGTATATACGTAAACGGGAAAACCTTGTTTGTATGTTTGTGCTGATTGATAGCCGGCATGAGCCACAGGCGATTGATCTGGAGTTCATCAACCAATTGGGAGAATGGGAGATTCCCTTTGTGCTGCTATTTACTAAAAGTGATAAGAATAAACCGGGCGCAACGGACAGAAATGTGTCAACTTTTTTGGGTGCTTTGGCAGAAAAATGGGAAGAAAATCCGCCTTATTTTATTACTTCCGCCCTTAAAAAAACAGGTCGTAAGCCGTTGCTGGACTATATCGGCGGATTAAATAGAAGTTTTACGAAGCTTTAGTGAATAAATTACCACATAAGGGGTATGTTTTTGTGAGATTAATACCCTATTTTGCAGCCTATTATATACTGCTTATGAGAGCAATCTTATCCGAACGAAATCTGGTTATTGTGCTTTTCGTGATGGTGCTTATCACTTTTTCTCTTGCCCAGGAAGACAGCAAGAAGATGGAAAAGATGTACACCGGAGTCAATACCAGTACCGCTTCTACGCTGATTACCGAGCATTTACCGGCCCCTGTTAAGGAACAGTTACCTGTTCTTATTAAAGAGTAAACAGCCGGGCTCATTATTCTTCTTTTTCTTTGTGATTTGATTAATCAAACAAACCCATGAAGAGGTTTTTTTTACTCCTGTTTATAATTAGCGGCATTACAGGTTATCCACAAAATAGCGATACAGCCAAACCAAAATTTGAAAAACGTAAGCTTATTCCGGATGCTTCTACCGTTGAAAAACTGCAGAAAATAAAAGACAGCGTCATCAATACTATTCCAGTTATTGAAAAGGATAAAATTCAGGAAGATACTTCCCGGAATATGGATGGCATCTTACAACTTCAAAAAGAGCAAAAGGCTAAACAGAAAAAAGCGGCCATACTACGCATCGGTATAGGTGTGGTATTATTGGCTTTGCTTATTATTGGTTTGAGGAGAAGGAAAAAGTAGGGGAGTCAATCTTACTGCCGGAGGAACTCTCCGCATTTACAAAAATTTCTGGCGGACATTAATCTAATTCACCATCTTGTTAGCACAACTGCTACTGGCAAAGGCTTCGGGTTTGGCTTTAAAGGCAAAGCCCATGCCGAGTATGTAGCCCATGGCTTCTTTCAGTGCATCGTTGCTTTTGAAACTGGGGTTGGTGTTAATGTCTGCATGCACTTCCATGTCCACATCATACACGGTAAATAGGTTGCAGAGTTCGTAAGCAATCTCAATACTTTTGGCTACTTCCATCAGCATCCGTTCTTTGATGGTGTACTGCTGCCGTGTTTTTTCATTGTGAATAAACATGAAACCACCATGACCTTCTCTCAGAAAAACAATAACAGTAGCAAATTCTGTTTCCTTTCCTTTTACCTGTGAGTCGGTGCCGATGCAAACTTTTAAACGAAATCCCTTTTGAATTTCCCGTTTTATAGCATTCTCAACAGCTTCCATAATGGGTAGTTCAATCGGGTCGCCATTAAATTTTCTCCATCGCATAAAAAAGAGGTTTTCCTAAATTACAGGAAAACCTCTGAATAACAATAGGGGGTACGGATTATTGTCCCGCCAAGCGGGACGCAAAAGAGTTTATTGCTTTACAAATTTATCAAGCCATTGTTCGTTACCGTTGGCAAAGCGGATGAAATACATGCCACCATTAATAGCTGATGTATTTATTGTATTAAGACCATTTGCCAATTGTCCTTTGCTTACTGTCTTACCACCAAGTTCATAAATGGTAAAGCTGTATGTGCCGGGGCTGGTTACAGTTACATTATTGTTAGCGATATTACTTACCAATTTTGGCCAGGTGGCAATGGCGTTATTGCTAAGCGTTACAACATTTGAATAATACTTCCGGCCATTATCGAATGTTACATTCAGTCGATATTGCGCCGTTGTTGTTACAAAGGGCTTGTACATGAATGAACGTAAATTATTGGGGGATTGTGTTAGCGGTGTGAAATTTCGACCATCGGTTGAAACTTCCAGTATTTGTTTTGTAATAGCTTCATCAGCATCAATAATCCAGGTAAGCCTGTGTTTATCACTAACCAGTTCACCCTGTAGCTCTATTCTTCTTACAGCCAGTGTGGCGTTTGCAGTATAGTCTCCCCGCAGTGCATACGAACCGAGGCTGGTATAATCGGGGGCATAAATATTCCCCTTACCTTCTATTTTCAGGTAATATGTACCAGGGTTTAGCTGGGTATCAATTACAGAACTTAGTAATGCGCCGGGGTTATAAACATTCAGTAAGGTTTGAGAATTATTATATAAAGAGATTTGTAAATCAAGATTAGATCCTGAATTGCCGGTGCCTACATTATAAGGAACAGCATCCAACTGAAAACGGCCTGAGCCGGGTTGTGTAAACCGGATCATATCCTGGTCACTGTTTTGTCCTACCATGCCGTTTAAAGTGAATTGATTGGCTGTAAAGGAAACATTAGTGGCTGAACCAAAAGAGGCAGCATAATCATCTGTCCGGAAGGCAATGCCATTTGAAGTGGTAATGATATTCAGGTCGCTCTGGAAACTGGTGCATCCATAGGAGTTAGGGCCATTATGCCACGACGTAAGATTTTGATAATATCCTACACCCATAATAGGAGCCCAGCCAATTTCACCGGCACCCACACCATAGTTATAGTCAGATGTTTTTACACAATTGGCATCATAGGTTGACTGATGAAAAAGGCCCAGTGTATGGCCTGTCTCATGCGAGGCAGCTTCAGCAATATTTTTTACATTGTAATTCAGCAATGAGCTAAATACAAAACAAGGGGAATCGTCGCCCCAGTTGAATGAGCCCACAAACGCTACACCCCCTGCTGAACCATACCATTCATACGATACAGTAAGTAGCACCCTCATTCTTTTTGTTGGAAGTGCGGCCAGGAATTGTGTAGAGTCGGTTGTAACATTAATGTTGAATGGCCGATAATCTTCAGCCACCCGGTTAAAAATGGTGGTGATTTTTGTGTTGTCTAATCCGGAAGCACCGCAATAGATTGGCCCATTATAGTTCCATGCAGTGCCATCTACAGTGTGTCCGTCAAAATCAAGAAATATAACTGCTGGTGCTGAAGGCTGACTGCTGAGCAGTGGCACCTGTGCATTTGCATTCATAACAATGGCACAGGACAATGCCACCAGTATGGGTTTAAAAAAGGTTTTCATAAACAAGGCGGATTTAAGATAGTTTTTCAAAAGGGTATTATAGGATACGGATGTAAAAACGGACCATTTATCAAGATTTATGACAAGGAAATTTTATTCATTTACCAAGTCATGAAATTTTCTTTTTACGAGTACAAGGTGGTTGTCAACATTCTTTAGTTCAAACAAATCACCATGCTGCATACTTATTATCCTGCCGGTGTAGGATATATTGCCGTTTGCATCGGTAATCTTAGATACCGTTAACCGGGCACCGCTGTAGTTAGTAGACCGAACAACCACACTCTGGATGGTATTTTCGTACTTACTTACTACCGAAACTACATCACCATTAAAACGCAATGATTCATCACCAGATAAATTGAGGCTGATAGAACTACCGATTTCACCGTTAAACAAATCGCTGATGTTATCCATGCTTACCTGAATTTTTTCCGGTAGTTCCTGGAACAATTTTGACTTGTTGTAATTGGGTTCATTCACCTTAATGGTGTTACCGGTTTGTGCAGAAGAGCAGAGGCTGAAAAGCGGAATGCTAATGCATGCTGCGATGGTACGAAGGTTTTTCATTTGAGCTTTTTTTAAGGTCAATAGGATATTGTTCAGCAACCTGGTTTTGGGGTTGCAGTTATCAGTAGGGTACGGTATAACAAGATTTGTGAAAATTTTGAGAAGATGCAAGAAAGAAGTAAAAGAAATTTGAATAAGTAGGAGTAATCCTTTCTTATCAATCGTAAAAGCACGGCAAAAGAATTGGCTATCTACTATTTAGTACTGGTTTGTACTAAGCATCACTAATGTACAGGCCTCAATTGTATTGATACCGTTCTCTTCAGCAAGAGTCATTAGCTCTTCATTTTCGGCACCGGGGTTAAAGATGATGCGGTTGGGCTTGAGGGAGAGAATATAATCGTAGTATTCTTTTTGGTGTAAGGGGTTCAGGTAAAGTGTTACAGTGTCAATATTATCCCACTGTTTTTTTTCGGTATTAATTTCAACATCTGCGACAAAACTATGTTTTCTGCCTACCGCCACCACAGGGTGACCATGATTTTTCAATCGTTGTACAGCGAGGTAGCTATAGCGGGAAGAATTATCAGATGCGCCAAGAACAAGTGTTTTCTTTTCATTCATACTGTAAAGCTATGACCTGTTTTTTAATTTCTTCCACTCTAAAAAAGTAATAACGGTATAAAATAGTGCTACCAGGGCAGCGGGAATCAGTGCATATATGATAATACCCAAACCACTCATGTCATATTTGTCTTCTGCAGGCTTTACCAGGCCATATATCATTACCAGTATTACAACGCCAGTTCCAATAAGATGGATTTTTCTTAATGAACTTTCTTTCCAGCTTTGTTTGCCATATATAAGATGAACAAGAAGGCTGATAATTTGCAGAACAGCAAAAGCGATTATGGAAACAGATGTTACACCGCCACCTTTATCAAAATAACCCCCTAATGCTGCCAGTATTAAAACTACCTGGCTAAAAAAGTCGAAGTTCTTGTAGTTGCGTATAATCCAATTATTTAAAAATTTTCATCATGGAACTAATAAACCAGCTTTCTTCCGCCTTTATCATCCTGTCTAATGTTTTATCGGCCTGGCGACCAAGCTTTTTAATACCACTAACGGTTTCAACAAATAGTTTTACATGTTTATCTTTTTTATCACCATCCACTTCTTCCAGCTTGTCCAATAGCTGAAGCATTGGTTCCAGTTCCCGTTTTTTTCTTTCCTTCACTATCTGCGTCACTACTTTCCATATATCTTTTTCAGCCGTAAAATATTCTTTCCGTTCTCCCGAGAGCAGTACCCTTTCCACCAGCCCCCAGTTGATAAGTTCCCGGATGTTCATATTAGTATTGCCACGGCTGATGTTTAGTTGTTCCATTATATCATCCTGTGTTAGCGGATCAGGGCTGATAAGCAGTAGTGCATGTATCTGCGCCATTGTACGGTTGATGCCCCAATGAGTGCCAAAGGCACCCCAACTGCTGATAAATTGTTGTCTTGCTTCTATTAGTTTCATGCTACAAAACTACGAGGTTGATTTTGAATTTTCAAAAAACACTGAAAGATAGCCTGCACTTGTATAAGTTTCTTTCTTATCCGATAAGAGAAAAGGATGGTTGATAAAAATTAGTTGGAGCACAACGAACACTACGAAAACACAATGTTCACTACGAAATTTTCCTTTACTTTTAATACGTTGTGTTCTTCGTGAAAAACTTTGTGAGCTTTGTGCTCCTTTTTTTCACTTTTAGAAAAGCCTCTTTTTTATTGCCTAATAAGTAACTTGCTGCTATGAAACGATTACTATTTATTGCCCTGCTTTTTTTCCAGCTGGCAGCAAATTCACAATTTAAATCCTTCCGGTTTGCTTTTCTTTCCGACACACATATTGGTTCCCCCAATGGCTCGGCGGAGGAAGATCTTCGGCGGACTGTCAGGGATATTAATGCCATGACAGATATTGCTTTTGTTGTATTGACGGGTGATATAACAGAACTGGGCACCAATAAGGAATTAAAACTGGCCAAACAAATATTAGACAGCTTGAAAGTGAAATGGTATATCATTCCCGGTAATCATGATACAGGCTGGAGTGAAAGTGGCGGTGTAATGTTTACAAGAGTATTCGGTTATGATAAATTTAGTTTTGAATACAGTGGCATTCGTTTCCTTGGTTGTGCCTCTGGTCCATATCTAAGGATGAGTGATGGCCATGTGCCCCGTGATGCGGTAAACTGGTTAGATGGAGAATTGAAAAAATTAAATCCACAGCAACCCGTCATATTTCTCAATCACTATCCCATTGACAATGGATTGGACAACTGGTATGAAATAACAGACAGGCTTCGCCATTACAATACATGGGCCATTCTTTGCGGACATGGCCATGCCAACAAAGCCATGAATTTTGAAGATATACCGGGTGTGATGGGCCGGTCAAACCTTCGGGCAAAAGCGAATATTGGTGGTTACAACCTGGTTGATGTAAGAGCTGACTCTATGATTTTTGCAGAAAGAAAGCCCGGTACCGATAGCTATATGGGAGAAACATTAAAATCATGGACAAGTTTAAAAATTGAAACAAGACAATTTGCAAAGGACAAAAAATTTACCCGCCCTGATTATAGTATTAACAATAAGTACAGCCAGGTAAAAGCAAAATGGAGATATTCTTCTGATGCGAATATCATTTCAACCCCCGCAGTAGATGGTGATAATGTGATAGTGGGAAACCAGAATGGGAAAATGATCTGTCTTTCTTTAAAGAATGGAAAGCAAAAATGGTCTTATCAAACAGGAGGCTCTATTTTTTCTTCACCGGCCGTATCAAAAGGTATGGTGGTGTTTGGTTCTGCCGACGGTACTATATACTGCCTTGCTAATAAAACAGGAAAGTTGAAATGGAAAGCTGTTGCAGAAGCGGCAGTTCTCGGTGCACCACTAATAAGTGGCAATACAGTATTTATAGGAAGCAGTGATCATTCTTTCAGAAAGCTGAATTTGGAAACGGGCCATGTAGTATGGAAATTTTCAGGATTGGAAGGTCCTGTTGTAAGTACCCCACTATTATATGAAGGAAAAATAATTTTTGGTGCCTGGGACAGAAACTTATATGCACTCAATGAAAAAACGGGGACACTTATTTGGAAATGGAACAATGGTTCTTCCATACGAAATTATTCTCCGGCGGCTTGTATTCCTGTTGCGAATGATGGAGTGATATATGTGGTTGCACCGGACAGGTATATTACTGCCATTAATAGTACGGACGGGCAAACATTATGGAGAAACAATGATGCCACTGTTCGTGAGTCAATCGGTATTTCTACAAATGGAAAATGGGTATATGGAAAAACAATGCAGGACACAATCGTTGCCTATACAACCAGCCGTGAAAAACAATCAGCCGCCTGGAAATTACATTGTGGGTTTGGATATGAACATGTTCCTTCTATGCTTATTGAAAAGGAGGGCAGTGTTTTCTTTGGAACAAAAAGCGGTGTTGTCTATTCCATTGACCCGGCTATGCGAAAAATAAACTGGGCTTACAAAATTGACAACTCAATGGTGAATACTGTAAGGGTTTTGGATAAACAGCGGCTTATAGCTTCTACCATGGATGGTAAAGTTGTGTTGCTGGAGAATAAAAGCAACCGATAGCTATCAGGAACTGTAGCTACTGCTTTTACCCTTTTTTTCGCTTTGCCTTGCCAACGTTTTTCCCAGCCAGTTTACTATTCCAAAAAAAGCAGTGAAACCACTAACAAAGAAAAGCAGGCTGGAAAAATTACCATCCAGCATCTTTAAGGCGATATTAAAAAGTAAGGAAGACACTCCTGTTACTAAAAACAAAATTGACCAGTGAAACTCATCTGATTCTTCGGTTTGCATAGTTTTGATTTTACCTGGTTATATAACATCAAAATCTACGGGGTATTTTAAACGTTGGATTTATCTTTTTGGTTTAAGGCCATACACTTACACCCTCTAAGTAGTAAAGGATAGCGGCAACAAACTTGCCAGACCGTTGTGCCAAAACAAAAAGCTACCCTTTTGAGTAGCTTTACAAAATTATCCCGAAGTAGTAATACTTTTTACAACAACATCGTAATCGGATTTTCCAGGTATTTTTTGAACGTTTGCAGAAAGGAAGCTCCTGTTGCACCATCCACACTGCGGTGGTCGCAACTCAATGTTATCTTCATAAAATTACTTACCGCAAAACCTTCTCCTTTTTTCACTACCACTTCTTTTATTCTTCCCACTGCCATGATGCAGCTATCAGGCGGATTAATAATAGCCGTAAATTCATCAATATCCATCATGCCAAGATTGGAGATAGTAAATGTGTTGCCGCTAAATTCATTCGGCTGTAACTTTTTATTTTTTGCTTTACCTGCCAGCTCTTTACTTTCAGCAGCTATTTGGGGTAATGTTTTTTGATCGGCGAACCGAATCACCGGAACAATCAATCCATCTTCGATGGCAACAGCAATACCAATGTGAACATGACTGTAACGACGAATTGCAGAGCCCATCCATGAAGCATTTACTGCCGGGTGCTGACGGAGGGCTAATGCAGCAGCTTTAACGACCAGATCATTAAAGCTGATTTTAGCAGGGCTTATTTCATTTAATTGTGCCCTTGCTGTCATAGCATTATCCATGTTTATTTCCATCGTAAGATAGAAATGCGGAGCACTGAATTTACTTTCACTTAATCGTTTAGCAATAACATTCCGGATCTGTGAATTGGGAATATCCGTGTATCCTTCCTGTCCCGCAACAAACGCAGGAATAACCACGACTGATGTGGCAGCTTTTGCTGCAACAGTTGTTGTATCAGCTTTGGCAGCCGGAGTATAACTATCAATATCCGCTTTTATAATTCTGCCACCATCACCCGAGCCACTGATGGCTTTAATGTCTATCCCTTTTTCAGCGGCTAATTTTTTTGCCAGTGGTGATGCTTTTACTCTTCCATTATTCGCAGAAGAAGAAGCTACTGTTTGAACTGTTTCTTTTGCAGGCTCAGCAGCAGCATTAGAACTTTCGGAAACCGGCTCCTCACTCTTAACTCCTGGCTCTGTACTCACCCCGCCTTTCACCGCAGCAACAATTGCATTCACATCCACTTTACTTTTTTCACCAATGATGCAAAGGAGTCCGTTTACCGGAATTTTTTCACCTTTCTGTGCTCCTATATGTAATAGTGTTCCGTTTTTATAACTCTCCAATTCCATCGTGGCTTTATCCGTTTCTATTTCAGCCAGCACTTCACCTTTCTTTACTGTATCACCAACATTTTTATGCCAGGCAGCTATTACACCTTCTTCCATCGTATCGCTAAGTCTTGGCATTAATACTACTTCGTCCATTTTAGAAACATCGAGGGATGGTGTAGCTGATGTTTGTGTAGTTGGTTGAGGAGCAGGAGTAGATTGTTTGCTTTCGGGAGCCGACTGCTGACTGCTATCCCGATTGCTATCGGGAGCCGACTGTCCTCCCCCTTTTAATAATGAAGAAATATCTTCACCAGCTTTACCAACAATAGCCAGCAAATCATCTACCTGAATCTTTACACCTTTATCGCCACCCGTATGTAAAAGAATGCCATCCTTATAGCTTTCCAGTTCCATCGTGGCTTTATCGGTTTCTATTTCTGCGAGTAGGTCACCTTTTTTTACAGTATCTCCCACTTTTTTATGCCATGCAGCTATTACACCTTCCGTCATGGTGTCACTGAGTCGGGGCATTAATATCACATCGGCCATTGCCTTTTAATTTTTGCCGAAATTAAGGTAAAATAGTGAATGCTGAATAGCCAATGGTCATGGTTAAAGGGGCATACATTAATAATCCAGCTCCAGTTTCAGGCGATCCTTTAGTTCCTTTACCAATGGATATTGTTCAGCCATTTTCAGGAACTGCTCTTTGGAAGAAAGCGGTATTTCTACGGGTGGCCTGTCTTCAGTTTTTTCTTCGGCAATTACGTTGAATTGAAGCAACTTGTTTTTCAGCCTCTCCTGCAAAAAAGCAAAGAGTTTATTCCTGTTCTGTTCAATAAATTGCTTTTCAATATTATTGGCCGTTACGGCTTCAAAAGAGTTTTCATCTTTTATCCGAAGTATGGCCAGTTGAAACGGTTGTGCAGCCGGATTTTTTGCTTCCTTCAATTTAATTATATACTCAGCCCAGGCTGTTTGTAGTTCTTCTTCCTGTAACGGATGGTTAATGTTTCCGTTGCCATTGGCACCATTGGTTTGATATTGCTTACGAATTTTGTCTAAGGCGGAAAGTTTGGTTGTTTCGGGTTTCAATCCTGAGCTTATTGAAGGATTGGTTTCGGGTTCATTATAACCGGCATTTTCTTCAGCCACCATCATTTTTTCCAGGGCAGGAGTTTCAATAATCAATTTTGCTTCTTCAGACTTTCGGGAACTGTCCCGATAGCTATCGGGAGCAGTCCCGATAGCTATCGGGAGCAAACTGCCAACTGTCTCTTTCACTGCAAATGGTATAATATTCCTGAAAGCAATTGATTTTGCGTTGTCAACTACTTTTTTTTTACTAATACCATTTCCTTCTGCGGAAAGTTGGATGGCCTGTTGCAGGTAGCAGAGTTTGATAAGAGCCAATTCTACATGCAGCCGTTTATTTCTGGCAGCTTTGTAAGTTATTTCCGAATCACTTAAAATATTTAATGCACTGATAAGAAGAGCAGGGGAAACCCCTTTGGCAGTGGAAATGTATTTGTCTTTAAAACTTTCCACTACGTCAAGTAAAACAGCTGCTTTCTCATCCTTACACACCAGCAGGTTGCGGATAAATTCGGCAAAACCATTTACTACCAGGTCTCCTTCAAAGCCTTTACGGTTTATATCGTCATATTGCAACATGGCACCCGCCAAATCCTGTTGCTGCATACATTCTAACAGCTTGAAGTAACAATCGGCATCAAGAATGTTCAGGTGTTCTAAAGTGGTGGCATAATTCAATTCGCCATTGGTAAAACTTACAATCTTGTCGAGGATACTTAGTGCATCCCGCATACAGCCTTCGCTTTTCTGTGCTATTACCTGTAGTGATGCTTTGTCGGATTTTATTTCTTCTTTTGCACAAATTTCTTCCAGGTGGTGAACAGTATCGCTGGTAGTGATGCGTTTGAAATCGAAAATCTGGCAGCGGCTGAGAATAGTAGGAAGTATCTTATGTTTTTCTGTGGTGGCCAGAATGAAAATGGCATAAGGCGGCGGCTCTTCCAATGTTTTCAAAAAAGCATTGAATGCAGAAGAACTTAACATGTGAACCTCGTCTATTACATACACTTTGTACCGGCCTGTTTGTGGTACAAAGCGAACCTGTGTTACTAATTCCCGTATATCATCTACTGAATTATTGGAAGCTCCATCCAGTTCAAAATAATTCATGGAAGCCCCATCATTAAAAGAAATGCAGCTCTGGCATTTGTCGCAGGCTTCGCCGTCTTTTGTTTGATTTTCGCAGTTGATGGTTTTGGCTAAAATTCTTGCACAGGTAGTTTTGCCTACACCTCTGGGTCCGCAAAAAAGAAAAGCATGTGCCAGTTGCTGATGTTTGATTGCATTTCTAAGTGTAATAGTAATATGCGATTGCCCTACGACGGTGTCGAAAGTTTGTGGTCTGTACTTACGGGCCGAAACAATGAATTTTTCCATACTGCCTGCAATTTAAGAAACCCCAAACTTGTATCACTAAAAGACATTTCGATGTTGATAAATCCTGACACCCCTTTAGGGGATGGGGGCTAATGAAGAACCGGGTGCGGCTTAAATTCTTTCGTCCTGTCAAATAAATACCGGTAGGTGGTTAATGTTCTGGTGCGGAAAGTGTCGGCAATATTTTCCACCACATTCATCATTTTAGGGTTGAATTCACCAATCCATTGCATTTCATATACGTCATATTTTTTCATGGGTTGAATAACCATCTTTATCTCATTGATAATATAAGCATCCACACCCATGCCCTGAAATTCCGGAACGACACCAAATACCAAGCCTGTAAACCGCCGGTTTTCCCTGGTTTTTTTGATCCAGAGAAATTTCAGTTTGTGCCACAGGTCAAATTTGCCTTTCAGGTATTTAAACCACTGGTTCAGGTCGGGTAGATTGACGAAAATTGCAATGGGGTCATTATTGTGATAGGCAAACAGAATCAATTCTTCCTCCATCACCGGTTTCATCTTTTTGAACATCATAAGCACCTGGTCTTTTTTCAATTCTTTTAATCCGCCATGACCCGCCCATGCTTTATTATAAACTATAACAAAGTCGGCTGCAAATTTCTCCAGGTTATTTTTATCAATAATGCTGGATGAATAAGCTGGATTTTGAGATAACTGTTTATGCCTGTCCAATATTTTCTGGCTCATTTCTTTGTGGGGGTCAAGACCAAAACATACCTGGTTGTAATAATTTTTGAAACCATAGTTTTCAAACAAACCCTGGTAATAGGGGCTGTTATAATTCAAACAATAGGGCGGAGGCTGAAACCCTTCTACAAGCAATCCCCACCACCGGTCCCTTTCACCAAAGTTGATAGGGCCGTCCATCGCTTCCATACCTTTTTGCATCAACCAGTGTTTGGCCACATCAAAAAGCATATCTGCAGCGGTTTGGTCATTGATGCAATCAAAAAAACCAATACCGCCAACCGGCACATCATCACCTTTGTTCTTATATTTTTTATTATTAAAGGCGGCAATGCGGCCAATCAATTTTCCTGCTGAGCCTGTCGAAGCATCATCTATTAATATCCATCTTATTGCTTCGCCAAAGCGGAACGCTTTATTTTTTTTTGGATCAAAAACCTCATTAATATCTTTTTCCAGCGGATGGATATAATTGGGGTTGCTTTTATTTATTTCCACATTTACCCGGATGAATTCTTTGGCAAGTGCAGGGGTTGTTACTTCTATGAGTTGCATGGAGCAAAAGTAAGGATAGTCGAAAAAAGCCCAATATTAATACAGTAAGCTAAAAATGGGTACACTTTTCTGCGGGAGCCGGAACCAACAATAGCTTATTCCCGGGTGAAACTGGTTCTTAACATGCTTTTCCACAAGCTGAAAATCTTTGATTTTCAAATTGGCAAATTACCTTCACCCCCTTACCTTTGCCGCCTGAAAAGAGGCTGGTTACTTGTTACAGGTTGCTGGTTGTTTTCTGATAGAAAAATGATGCTGTTTCTTCGTGTAGCTCAAAATCATTCCCTCTTTTCAAAGTTGACCAAATAAACAATGGCAATTCAATCTGGGTCTTAACCAGAAACTAAAAACCAGAAACAAGAGTATATGGCAAATGTTGGTAAAGTAAAACAGGTTATCGGAGCTGTAATTGATGTACAGTTCAACGGCAAACTTCCCGAAATTTATAACTCCCTTGAACTGAAAAGGCAAAATGGAGAGATCCTTGTTCTCGAAGTGCAGCAGCACCTTGGTGAGGATAGTGTTCGCACCATTGCTATGGACGGTACCGAAGGTCTAGTTCGTGGAATGGAAGTGGTAGATACCGGTATTCCTATTGCTATGCCGGTTGGTGATGCTATCAAAGGCCGTTTGTTCAATGTAACTGGTGATGCCATTGACGGTTTGCCACAAGTAAGTAAAGTTGGTGGCCGCCCTATCCATAGTCTGCCTCCTGCATTTGAAAACCTGAGTACAGCTTCTGAAGTACTGTTTACAGGTATCAAAGTAATTGACCTTATTGAACCGTACTCCAAAGGGGGTAAAATTGGTTTGTTTGGTGGTGCCGGTGTAGGCAAAACAGTATTGATACAGGAATTGATTAATAATATCGCAAAAGCTTATGCCGGTGTATCTGTATTTGCCGGTGTGGGTGAAAGAACAAGAGAAGGAAATGACCTGATGAGGGAGATGATTGAGGCAGGCATTATGAAATATGGTGATGCTTTCAAAAAAAGTATGGAAGAAGGCGGATGGGATTTATCTAAAGTGGATATGAAAGAGCTGGCGGAATCAAAAGCTACTTTCGTATTCGGACAGATGAATGAACCTCCCGGAGCAAGGGCAAGGGTGGCATTATCTGGGTTGACAATTGCAGAGTATTATCGTGATGGTGATGGACAAGGCAAGGGTCGTGACATCCTGTTCTTCGTTGATAATATCTTCCGTTTTACCCAGGCTGGTTCTGAGGTATCGGCTCTGTTGGGTCGTATGCCATCAGCGGTGGGTTACCAACCTACACTGGCTACTGAAATGGGTATCATGCAGGAACGTATCACTTCTACCAAAAATGGTTCTATCACATCGGTGCAGGCGGTTTATGTACCTGCGGATGACCTGACTGACCCTGCTCCTGCAACTACATTTGCTCACCTGGATGCCACTACGGTATTATCAAGAAAAATTGCTGACCTCGGTATTTATCCTGCGGTTGACCCGTTGGATTCTACTTCAAGAATATTAACTCCAAAAATCGTTGGCGACCTTCACTATGATTGCGCAAACAATGTGAAGCTGATGTTGCAGCGTTATAAAGAATTACAAGATATCATCGCTATTCTCGGTTTGGATGAACTGAGTGATGATGATAAATTAATAGTAAGCCGTGCAAGAAAAGTACAGCGTTTCCTGTCACAACCATTCCATGTGGCAGAAGCCTTTACTGGTTTAAAAGGTGTGCTGGTACCAATTGAAGAAACAATCCGTGGTTTCAATATGATCATGGATGGAGAAGTAGATGAATATCCGGAAGCAGCGTTCAACCTGGTAGGTAGCATTGATGATGCTATTGAGAAAGGTAAGAAGTTGATGGCGGCGGCGCAGTAATAAGCCACCATCCCTAAAGGGGTGTTTGGCAAACTTTACTACATATTGGATTTTTCTTATAGCATATATGATTTCAAGATTACAGAAAATTCGAAACATTATTAATCTCAAAATTCCCCTTTAGGGGATAGGGGCATGAATTTAGAAATACTAACACCAGAAAGAAAACTTTACAGCGGCGAAGTGTATGGTGTGCAAATGCCGGGCATCAGCGGTTCGTTTGAAGTGCTGGAAAAACATGCTCCGCTGGTAAGTGCATTAAAAGCAGGCCGGCTAAAGGTGCTGAAAGACAAGCCCACAGGGTCCAGTGGACAAAATCATTTTGCGTATTTCGATATACAAGGCGGATTTGTAGAAGTGCTTAATAATAAAGTAACGGTGCTGGTGGAAGGTGCAGTACCGGTCGAATAAAAAATTTAGGTTACTGGAAAACCATGATATTTCCTATAGTATGAAAACAATTTGAACCCTTTTGTTTTGCGGTTGTACCGGAACAAAAGGGTTTTTTTATTTCATGCCTCCGGCATACTTTATTCCACCCAATAAGTGTTGTAAAAAGAGTGGATCAATAAATGATTCATCCGTATGGCCGAGTGCAGTATAATAAGAACGGCCACCATCATATTCATGATACCAGGCCATTGGGTGATTAGCTCCATTTTTACCCCCCTCATAACTTGTTTCATCAATGGTCATTATCACTTTTATACCGGGGTTAATGTTTTTAAGATTATACCATTCATCCATTCTCTCCCAGGTGGCGGGTAAGTGCATAACAGATAAATTAGTCTAATCGGTAATGATGAGTTTTGCCTTTTGCGGTTTAGGATGATTCAAAAAATTGGCTCCCACTAATTTTACAAACCAGGGCCAGTCGTATTCTGTATCAGTAGCAGCATGAATACCCATAAAACCTTTTCCGGAACGGATAAAACCTTCAAATGCCTTTTGCTGTTCCTCATTCAGCACATCTCCGGTAGTGCTTAGAAAAATAACAGCCGCATATTTCTTTAAATTCTTTTTAGTAAAATAACTGGCATCTTCAGTTGTATCAATGGTAAAACTATTTTTTTCAGCTAGCACCCGGATCGCTTCTTTTCCCTTTGTAATGGAAGCATGGCGGTATTCCGACGTTTTTGAAAACACCAGCAGCCTGACTTTCTTTTTTGACGCTGTATAAGAGAAACAAAGAAAGGCAAGGGCTAATACGCTGAGTAAAGTGTAACTTTTCTTCATGTTATTGAATAGCAGTTTACCAAAACTACATTCTTCTTTTTTTCAATTCCTGTTCTGCGTAGCTAAACACTTTCTTCATCATATCCGTTTTTCTTAATTCATACTTTGATCGTATCTGTTCTTCTTCATTAGCCACCATAACGAACATTAAATCTACCACCCTGGCAGAAATAAAATCAGTAAGATTTTTTTCTAATGGTTTATTGATAAAAGGAATACTGTTGTAAATGTTGGTAATGCCGCTCCATTCTTTATCTGCACCTTCCGTTTTAATAGTACTGTCCACAATTGGCCGGAAGGCTGTCATTAATCCCGGCTTCATTGATTGTTTGAAATAATCGGTGGCAGCATGAGGATCATCAGTAACCAGGATTTTGGCAGCATCTTTTATGGACATCTCTTTTATAGAAGACATGAATAGCGGCTTTGCAACAGTAACAGCGGACGACATAGCTTTCGTAAATTTACCTGTTACCTGGTTAATGGTTTTATCAAAGCCCAGGTCCCGGAGTGTTTTTTCTATTTTTTCTGCTTCACCGGGAAAGGCAAACCGTACCAGGGGATTACCGTTGGGGTCGGCAAATGCATTGAAGGCTTTAAATAGCCCTTGCGTTAATCCGTCTTTCAGACCCAATGCCATTTCCAGCTCAGAAGGAATAATACCTAATTTTTTCAAGGTGCTACAGCCAGAAAGTAATAGCAACAAGGGTATTGTAAAAATGAGTAAAAGGCGTTTCATTGTCTTTTTTTTTAAAAGTAAAGCAGGAGGCGATTTGTTGTTCTAATTTAACTGTGGGTCAATAGGAAAGTTCACCATCATTCCATAATCACCTCCAAGATGTTTAAGGGAGTCTTTCCACACTTCATTATAATTGTTGTGAAAGATTAATTTACGGGTTGGTTTTACTGTCAACCATGTTTTTTCAGTCATCTCTTCTTTCAGTTGGCCCTCGCTCCATCCGGAATAGCCAATAAAGAAACGGATTTTATCCGTGTCTATATTTTCATTTTTTATCAGGTTCACAACTGCATCAAAATCGCCACCCCAATACACTCCTTTTATTACTTCCTGTCCACCGGGAATTTCCGTCGGGTATTGATGAAGGAAATGAATAGAGTCAATTTGCACTGGTCCGCCATAATAAACCGGAAGTTTATGTCCTTCTAGTTCAGGAATCAGTTCATCCAATGTATTTTCATATTGGCGGTTTAACACAAATCCAAAACTGCCTTCGTCCTTATGTTCACATAAAAAGACGACAGTTCTGAGAAAGTTGGGGTCTTTCAGAAAGGGGTCAGCTATTAGTAATATGCCCGATGCGGGTTCAATCATACTTCAATTTAAGGCGAAAAATCTTTTTTCAAAATTTTGGTTGAAGAAATCAATCGGTCAAATGTAAATAACGGTTGTCTGATTCGGCCCCGGAGAGTATTGTACTTATTCTAAAACGCCGTTAAAATGCCTTAAATACCCCGCTTCAGCTATATCTACCGGGTTCAGTAATGTATTTTTGCATCCTTGGCAGGGTTTTTTATCTTACGCAGCAATAACAACAATCAGTGAAAAGAATTTTTACCGTTATTACAATCTTAATAAGCCTGTCAATGATAGGCATAATTACAATCCAGATCTCCTGGATAAAGAATATGGTGCTCCTGCGGAAAGAACAGATTAAGCATAGTGTGCAGGAAAGCACAAAATCAGTGGGAAACGACCTGGTTCAGCATAAAGGGAGTGTTGCTTCCGGAATCAATAAAAAAGGATTTTTAGCAGATGATTTCTCTATAGACATGTTTAAACCACAAACCATCGGACAGCGGTTTGATGTAGAAGAAATCAGGAAAAAATTAGCGAATGCCTTTTTGGCGAACGGGTTAAAGGATATTGAGTTTGAGTTTGGAGTTGGTTCATTTAATAATAATGGCGATAATGTTTTCGAAAAATTCTCTGCCAACTTCAATACAGCAATAGAAGATACGGCGAATAATTTTTTTTCAAATGTTGGGTTGGAAGCTCTTAGCGGTACCGCAGGTGAAAATCTGAGTGTGAAAGAAATATTGTTTGTGGTAGTTCCCAACATTAAGGGATTGGTTATAAAATCTCTTCGTGGAAGGATTATTACATCAATCGCTTTTACTATTATCATCCTGCTGGCATTTTATCTTACAGTCCGGACAATGCTACGCCAAAAAAATCTGGGTAAGATTAAGAATGATTTCATCAATAACATGACCCATGAGTTTAAAACACCGATTGCTACTATTTCGCTGGCAGTAGATGCCATGCGAAATGAAAAAGTAATTAATGACAGGGAAAAGCTGGGTTATTTCAGTGGTATTATAAAAGAAGAGAACCAACGGATGAACCGGCAGGTGGAAACAATATTAAAGGCATCTCAATTAGAAAAGCAAGAGGTTGACCTGAACCTGCAACCGGTGCATGTGCATGAATTGATACAGGATGTAGTTGATAATTTCCTGTTGCAATTAGAGGATAAGCAGGGAAAAGTGGAATTGCAATTAAATGCTCAGAATGATTTAGTCAATGCCGATGAAGTTCATTTTTCAAATCTTGTCAATAACCTGGTTGACAATGCTGTGAAATATGCAAAAGACAATATACCACCGGTTATTAAATTGACAACACAATCAAACGGTAAGCATTTTACCATGAAGATTGAAGATAATGGCATTGGTATGAACCGGGATACAGTAAAAAGGATCTTTGAACGTTTCTATCGGGCACATACTGGTAACGTACATAATGTAAAAGGCTTTGGCCTTGGATTAAGTTATGTAAAGACAATGGTAGAAGCACATGATGGCGACATTAAAGCAGAAAGCACCTTAGGTAAAGGCAGCACTTTCACCCTTGACCTGCCATTGAAGAAAGTTTAGAACCCTGTCCCTAAAGGGGACTTAGGTCAATGATTTATTTTTAATTACATAGCTCACTAAAGCAAAGTGTCTTACGGAAAGAACCTTCTGATTTTCCAATTAGTGACGGTTAAATTTTTGCTTTGAACAAGATTGCAAATTATAATGTCTATTTGTTCTAAGTCTTCCCTTTAGGGGGACAGGGGGTATAACAAACTTCCATCTCCATAACTAAGGAAACGAAAATCATTTTGAAGGGCATGGTCATAAACCTTTCTCCAGTTATCGCCAATTAATGCAGCCACTAATAAAAGAAGTGTTGATTGTGGCTGATGAAAATTGGTTACTAACCCTTTTACAATTTTGAATTTATAACCGGGTGCTATCAGTATTTGTGTTTTGGTAACCAGTCTTTCTTTATGGTTAATGTCCATCCATTTCAATAAAGCCTGTAAGGCATCTTTCACTGGTATTTTTTTTTCAACAAGCTCATACGCCTCCCATTGTAAAAGCGATACAGTGCTTTCAGCCTCTTTTGCCAATTGCCAACTGCCAACTGCCAATTGTTTTACTCCCAACCAATACAAACTCTCTACGGTGCGAAGTGAAGTAGTACCAACGGCAATAATATTATTATCAAGGTTCTTTAATATGTTTTCAATAGTATTTCTTGAAACATCAATCCACTCAGCATGCATTTCATGCTGCAGCATAGTGTCAGCTTTCACTGGCTTAAACGTACCAGCACCAACATGAAGGGTTACAAAATCAGTTAGAACATTTTTTTCTTCGAACTCATTAAAGATATTTTCTGTAAAATGTAAACCCGCAGTAGGGGCAGCTACTGAGCCATCAAAATGGGCATATACCGTCTGGTATCTTTCAGTGTCTGATTCTTCTGCCAATCTTTTAATGTACGGCGGAAGTGGAATAGCACCGGCGTGGTGTAATATTTCTGCAAAGCTTAATGCTACCGGCGACCAGGATAATTCAATAATAAATGAATCATTTCTTTTTTCAATATAGCTTGCTTTTAGTAGTATTTCTTGCGAGTCCCGCCATAAGTGGGACGAAGCAATCTTTTCAATGTTGATATTCTTTTCCAATACCTGTCCTGCTTTCCATTTGGAAGCACCACCGACAAGGCATTTCCACAATACTTTTTCCTTTTGCAGCATGGCTGTGGTAATATCAGCATATTGCTCATGTGGCTCTAAGCAAAATATTTCAATAACACCGCCGGTAATTTTTTGAAACAATAATCTTGCTTCTACTACTTTGGTATTGTTGAAAACGAGTAATGAATTTTCAGGAATGTGATTAGTGATGTTCTTGTAAACATCTTCAGATATTTCTCCTTCCTTATATATTAGTAGTTTAGAAGCATCTCTTTCTGCCAGTGGATACTTAGCAATTCTCTCTTCCGGAAGGGAGAAGGTATAATCGTTGATGGATAAATTTCTTGGGTCTGTCATGGTACAACCAACTGTTGTATTAAAATAAAAACACTACCGTTTACTTAGTGGTACAACTAATTTCAGCCCACTCCAAATCTCACTCACAGCACAAACCTTCACATCCACCAAATTATTTTGCAAAGCATAGTTACGAATAGTATCTTCTGTAACATCAGTCGAAATCTTTGCTGATTTTTTATACCTGGAAACCCAAATAGTAATTGTTGTATTCTTTTTACAAACTGATTTTAATTTCTTCATTGCAGTTTCAAACCCGATAGCTATCAGGTCTTTTGAAGTTTTTACAAACAGGTGAACAAAGTCTGGCATTTCATTCTTCTTGCATAATTGATCGCTGATGTTTACGTCAAGCAATGAATAATATTCATCCGGCGGATTGATCAACAACACTTTCATCTCCGGTTTTATACCGAGTTTTTTTAATAAAGGCGTTCCAGAATAACCAGTTGTTGGCATCTGTTGATTATTTGCGAAGTACGGGTGTTTTCATCATTTCTACCTTACAGTTGGGTATTATTCACAGCTTATCCACTGCTATTCACAGCCTATACAGCATTTTTTCGATAAAAAAAATTTCCATTCCCCGAAAGCCATAACCATAAAGGGTTTTAGGTAAAAAAGTAGTGGGGGAAAATTAAATTTTCAAAAATTTAGTTGTTAAGTGGGAAAAAGTGTTATTTTGTGTTAATTATTTTTTCAATTGACCCAATTCACTGATAATGATAGGACTTCTCGGAGAATTCGAGGCTACTTTGGACGCCAAGGGGCGGTTCCTCCTCCCGGCAGGGCTAAAGAAGCAATTGCCGGAGGAAGAAACAAGTCGCTATGTTATCAACAGAGGGTTTGAAAAATGTTTAGCTCTTTACCCAATGAGTACATGGGGGCCACTCTCCGAAAAAATTGGCGGGTTAAATGAATTTGATCCAAAACAAAGGGAGTTCAGACGGGCCTTTCTAAACGGTGCCACTTATGTGGAACCGGACACTGCGGGTAGAATACTGTTGCCTCCAAGTTTGAAGATGTATGCGGGGCTGGAAAAAGATATAGTGCTGATGGCAACAGGCGACAAAATAGAAATCTGGGATAGTAATAAGTACAAACAGTTCTTTGATTCAATTTCTTCGGATGCATTAAGTGACCTGGGTAACCAGGTGCTTGGCGGAAAGGGAGATAGTTAATTAGTTAATCAGTTAATTGGTAATCAGGAAATGCAAAAGCCAAAAAAAGATACTGAGAATTTAAGACCTGATAAACAAATTAACCAATTAACCAATCAACCCGGGTATCACATACCGGTTCTGCTCGATGAAGTAATAGATGGCCTGAATATTCAACCTGATGGCATTTATGTGGATTGCACTTTTGGTGGTGGCGGACATTCTAAAGCCATACTTGAACGGTTAAGTGCAAAAGGAAAGTTGGTGGCGTTTGACCAGGATGATGATGCCAGGAAAAACCTGCCTGCCTTGTCGGCAGGCAAGCCGGATGATGAACGGATCATTTTTGTTCCGCAAAACTTTCGTCACCTGCAACGGTTTCTTCGCCTGCACAACATTACAGCGGTGGAAGGCATTATGGCCGACCTCGGCGTAAGCAGTCACCAGTTTGATGAAGCAGGAAGAGGGTTTTCTATCCGTTACAATGCTGAACTGGATATGCGGATGGACCAACGGCAGACGCTGACAGCTTTTGAAGTGGCGAACACTTATACTGAACAGCGATTGCACAAATTGTTTGAACAGTATGGCGAAGTAACCAATTCCAAAACATTAGCTAAAAAGATCGTTGATGTTCGCAGCACAGCATCACTCAAAACGATTGATGGATTTAAAAATGCACTCCGGGAAATAGTAAAAGGAAATCCCAACAAGTACTTCGCCCAGGTTTTCCAGGCATTGAGAATTGAAGTGAACGATGAATTAGGTGCATTGAAAGAAATGCTGCAACAAATCCCATCCTTATTAAAGCCCGGAGGCAGAGTGGCTATTATCACATTTCATTCCCTTGAGGATAGGCTGGTGAAGAATTTTTTCCGCCGGGGTTCATTTGACGAACCGGATGAGAATCCGTTTATCAATACCGAACCAGTAAGTGAACTGAAAGTGATTACAAAAAAGCCAATAGTGCCAGCCGATAAAGAGATGAAGCAAAATTCAAGATCAAGAAGTGCAAAGTTGAGAGTGGCAGAGAAGACTTGACGACCGAAGCTTTGGCGAAGGTGGTTTATGATGGTATAAAAAGGAGCATTCATAACAGTAACATATAAAGGTGTACAGATTTGGGAAATCTATATCCTTTGAAATCAACCCTGCCTTCGCTAAAGCTACGGCAGGTAATCCTCCTGATGAAAATCAGGAATGAGAAACCAAAAACAACGAGCCTAACAACTCATTTATGGAGGAACAATTCACAGAATCCGGTGGACAAAATTCAAAAGAACGGGACCTGAAATCTGATTTGTCTTCAGGACAAGCAGGGTGGAAGCGGTGGCTGAATTATCAGTCTATTGTAAAGCAGGTGCCGTTCTTTTTGTTCCTCGCAGCACTGGCGGTGGTTTACATTTTTAATGGTCACTATGCTGATAAGACCATGCGAAAGATAAACCGCACAGCTAAAGAAGTAAGGGAATTGAAGTACGAGTATATAGCAGTGAAAAGTAAAGTGATGTACCAGAGTAAACAAAGTGAGTTAGTGAAGGTGGTAGTTCCATTAGGATTGAAAGAATTGACGAAATCACCAGTGGTACTAAAAGATTCGATTGCAAGTAATTGATAGACGAAGGTTGCTTCGGC
Organism: Chitinophagaceae bacterium; assembly: GCA_046598205.1. Taxonomy (GTDB): domain Bacteria; phylum Bacteroidota; class Bacteroidia; order Chitinophagales; family Chitinophagaceae; genus JJ008. The sequence continues at coordinate 36,244 of JBKJIX010000022.1, read as the reverse complement.
AAGCTTCTCAAGAATACAACTAATAACAACTAAATCAAACCAAAGGGCTAAACCCGGCGGTTTACAACGGACATTGGACGTTAAACGGGACATATTATGGAGGGTTTACCTCAGCTTTATCGGTATAGTACTGATAAGTGTACTTGTCCTCGGCAGAGCCTTCTACATACAAAAATTTCAGGGAAACCATTGGCGCAGCATGAGTGATAGTCTTCACCAGAAATTTATTGCGCTGGATGCTGAACGTGGTACTATCTACAGCGACGACGGACAAATGCTAAGTACTTCCATCCCCACATTCGATATCTACATTGATTTTAATGCGGATGGTTTAAGAGAGAAAAAAGGAAAACGATTTATAGAGAATGTTGACTCTTTTGCCATTTCCTTGGCTAATCATTTTAAGGATAAAACTTCTGAACAGTATAAGAAAGAACTGCAATTGGCATTTAAAAACAATGCAAGGTATTATCCGCTAAAAAAGAAATTGAGCTTTGAGGTGTATAAAGTTTTCCGTGATTTTCCATTAGTAAGATTGGGCAGGAATAAGAGTGGTGTGATAGTGGAAGTGAACAGTAAAAGAGAAACACCATTTGGATTATTGGCTAATAGAACGATTGGTTTATCAAGAGAATTTAAAGATGCCAATAACAAAGCAAAAAAACAGAATGTAGGATTAGAGAGAAGTTATGATACAGTATTAAGCGGTCATGACGGATTGAAATTAGTCCGCTATATAGCTGGTGGTACTGCTGTGCCGGTAGAAGGTTCGCAGACTGACCCGGTAAATGGAAAAGATGTTTTTACAAATATTGATGTAAACATACAGGACATTGCTGAAACGGCTTTGATGCGGATGATGTTGCAATGCGAAGGTCCGTACGGTACTGCTATTGTAATGGAAACAAATACGGGTAAGATAAAAGCAATGGCTAATCTGGGTCGCAGACCCGATGGTACTTATTGGGAGGATGATAATTATGCATTACGGGTAACAGAGCCCGGTTCAACTATTAAGTTAGCTACACTTTTATCAGTATTAGAAAAAGGCAGTAGCTCTATCAATGATATGGTGCAGGTTGGCGGTGCAGGAAGATTGGAAGTAGCACCGGGTAAAGTGGTGGTTGATGCTGAAAGACATAGTGCATCATCGCTTTCGGTAAAAGATTGTTTTGCTCATAGTTCCAACGTAGGGATGAGTAAACTGGCCTATAAAGCATTCGGAACTAACCCTTCAGAGATTAAAAAATACTTTCATAAATTTCTTCTCGATGAAAGGTCTCCTGTTGATCTGATGAATGTACCGAAGCCAACAATGGCTCCTTTATCTACGGAAAAAGGGGAAGCTGGTTTGGGTAATATGCTTTGGATGAGTTTTGGTTATGCGATTCAGGTTAGCCCTTTGCATACACTTACACTTTATAATGCAGTAGCCAATGGTGGAAAGATGATGAAGCCATATTTGGTAAATAGTATTCAAAGTAATGGTGTTCTTTCAAAACAATTTGAACCAACAGTTTTGGATGAAAGTATTTGTAAGCCTGCTGTAATTAAAAATGCACAGGAATCAATGAGAGCAGTAGTTACAGAAGGAACTGCCAGGAAAGCATTGGCAGGTATGCCGTTTGCTGTATCCGGAAAAACAGGAACAGCCCATGTTTCAGATGGTGCTATTAAATATGCTCATGGTGTTTACCAGGCAACATTTGTTGGATACTTCCCTTCAGATAAACCGCAGTATAGCTGCATAGTTGTTATCCGCACCAAGCCACATGCCGCTTCACATTATGGAGGTACAGTTGCAGCACCTGTGTTTAAAGAAATTGCTACAAAACTGCATGCTATGTATGTAGAGAAGAAAAATCCATCTCTGTATGCTGCAGTAAAAGATAGTTCGAATTTTTTCTATGCCGGTTATGCCAATGATATAAAGAATGTGTTTAAAGCGATGAATATGTCCTACAGGGATTCAGTGGTGCCAAACGGATGGGCCAGTGTGTATGCCAATAACTATCAACCGGTGATGAAAACAACTACTGTACGTCGGCAAGTGATGCCGAATGTGAGAGGGATGGGATTGAAAGATGCCATTTATCTGTTAGAGAATATGGGCTTAAAGGTAGCAGCGAGAGGTCGGGGAAAAATAACCATGCAATCTGTTGCACCGGGAACAGCATTGGCAAAAGGAATAACTGTAATACTGGAGTTGAGTTAAAGTAAGATATGTGCTGTTAAGCGATATACTATATAAGGTAAAGATCAGGTCAGTGGCAGGAAGTACAGGTGTTGAAGTGAATGATATACAGATTGATTCGAGAAAGAGTAAACCGGGAAGTGCATTTGTAGCAGTGAAGGGAGCAACGGCAGATGGTCACCAGTTCATTGAGAAAGCAATTGAAAATGGAGCGGCGGTGATAGTGTACGAGGACTCACAACTCGTAACTCACAACTCACAGCTGACATATGTGCAGGTAGAAAATAGTGCAGCAGCTGCGGCGTACATGGCGAATAATTTTTTCGGAAGGCCATCAGAGAAAATAAAACTGGTAGGAGTAACCGGAACAAACGGAAAGACAACTATTGCAACATTATTATATAAGCTCTTTGCAAGATTGGGATATAAATGTGGATTGCTAAGCACTGTAGAAAATCAGATTGGTTCCGCAACAGTGCCTGCAACGCATACCACACCAGATGCCATTAGTCTTAATCAATTATTAAGTCAGATGGTGAAAGAAGGATGCAGTCATGTGTTCATGGAAACAAGTTCACATGCCATTCATCAGCACCGGGTAACTGGTTTGCAATATGCAGGCGGACTTTTCAGCAACATCACACATGATCACCTGGATTATCACAAAACGTTTGACGAATATATCAGGGTGAAGAAATCCTTCTTTGATTCATTGTCATCGGCTGCTTTTGCTATCAGCAATGCAGATGATAAAAGAGGAACGGTGATGCTGCAGAATACCAACGCAAAAAAGTATTACTACAGTTTAAAAACCCTGGCAGAGTTCAAAGGAAAGATTTTGGATAATAGCCTGAGTGGTTTGGTGATGAATGTGAATGATGTAGAAGTGCATTTCAGGTTGATTGGAGAATTCAATGCATACAACCTGCTGGCAGTATATGGAGCTGCCATTTGTTTGGGAGAAGATAAACAGGAAGTGTTGACAGCATTAAGTGTGTTGACAGGAGCGGAAGGGAGATTTGACTATATGGTGTCGGCAAAAGAAAAGGTGATTACAATTGTGGATTATGCACATACACCAGATGCTCTTTTAAATGTGCTGGCAACAATTAAGAAACTGAAAAAAGGTTTTGAAAAGGTGATAACAGTAGTTGGCTGTGGTGGCGACAGGGACAGAACAAAAAGACCGATAATGGCGGAAGCAGCTTGTGAGTACAGCGATAAGGTGATTTTTACCAGTGACAATCCAAGAAGCGAAGACCCGGCACAGATAATAAAAGATATGGAGGAAGGATTGAGTGCCGCGGCAAAAAGAAAATATATCTCAATCGTTGACAGGAGGGAAGCAATAAAGACAGCGATAAGTTTAGCAAAACCGGAAGATATAATACTGATTGCAGGAAAAGGACATGAAAAGTACCAGGAAATAAAAGGAGTGAAAAATCACTTTGACGATAAAGAAGTAGTGAAAGAAATTTTTGAGATGCTCGATAAGTAATAATTGATTTAAGAGAAACTAAACCAGTAACAAGAAACCAGGAACCAGAATGCTGTATCATTTATTTGATTGGCTGAATAGTGAAGGAATAAAATTCCCGGGTAGCCGTCTCTTTGAATTTATCACTTTCAGGTTGTTGCTGGCGGTTTTGTTGTCGTTATTTATTACAACATTCTATGGAAAGAAGTTAATTGAGTTCTTACAAAAAAAGCAGATCGGAGAAAGTATCAGGAATGAAGGATTGCCAGGTGAGGAAAAGAAAGTTGGTACACCAACGATGGGCGGTATCATCATCATTCTTGCCATCATCATTCCGACCTTGCTGCTGGCAGATTTGACAAAGATATATGTGCAATTGATGCTGATTAGTACAGTATGGTTAGGCATCATTGGTTTTATAGATGATTACTTAAAGCTGAGAGGTAAAAGATCAGCACAACAAAAAGGGGAGAAGTACACAAAGGGTGATAAAGATGGATTAGCAGGTTGGTTTAAAATTTTGGGGCAGGTTGGATTGGGAATTACAGTTGGAGCGACACTTTATTTCCATAGTGAGGTGAAAATTTGGAGAGAATATGTAGGAAAAGTACCGCCAACAGATACGTCAGTTTTTTCGAGAGAAGTAAGTGGTAAAACAAAATATTTCACTGAAACAAAAACACCATTGACAACTATTCCATTTGTAAAGAATCATGAATTCAATTATTCCAAGTTGCTGCCGGCTTCGTGGAGGAGCTATACATGGGTGCTTTATATACTGATCGTGATATTTATTATCACGGCGGTTTCAAATGGTTCCAACCTGACGGATGGTTTAGACGGATTGGCGACGGGAACATCAGCGATAATAGGAGTATTGCTCGGCATATTCGCTTATGCAAGTGGAAACCTGGTGTTTGCTGATTATCTCAACATAATGTATATACCTGATTTGGGAGAGCTGTCCATTTTTATTGCAGCGATGATAGGTGCTTGTATCGGATTTCTTTGGTACAACTCTTACCCGGCGCAGATTTTTATGGGTGATACGGGTAGTTTGACATTGGGAGGAATCATTGCATCGCTGGCTATTATTGTTCACAAAGAATTGCTGTTACCGATTTTCTGTGGTGTGTTTTTCGTGGAAACGTTGAGTGTGATGATACAGGTTGGTTACTTTAAATACACGAAAAGAAGGTTTGGTGTTGGAAGAAGGGCTTTTTTAAAAGCACCACTGCATCATCATTACCAGGTAAAGGGATACCATGAAGTAAAAATTGTGAACAGGTTTTGGATAGTGACTGTGTTGCTGGTGGTATTGAGTATTGTGACGTTGAAGATGAGATAAGACTAATTGCTTTTGAGAAATAATTGTTGAAAAACCAACAGGATTCCGAAACCCCTTAGAAGACTATCGTTCTGATCCAATCGAATTTGTGGTGCAGTTGTATTTGAAAGTCCAATACTTGTGAAGAGCCGTGTTCCGTACACGGAATTTTGAGAATGGGAAAAAGGTTTGTCATATTAGGTGGTGGTGAAAGTGGTGTGGGTGCTGCACTGCTGGCGAAACAACAGGGATATGATGTATTCCTTTCTGACGAAAGTTCTTTGAAAAATGAGTATCGTAACGAGTTGCAGAATGCAGGAATTGATTTTGAAGAAGCTCGGCATACAGAAGATAAAATTCTGAATGCAGATGAAGTGATGAAAAGCCCCGGCATACCGGAGAAAGCAACAATAGTGAAAAAGGTAAGGGCAAAAAGAATTGATGTGATCAGCGAAGTGGAGCTGGCTTACCGGTTCAAAGGAAGCAGTAAAATTATCGCTATCACCGGTAGCAATGGAAAAACAACTACCACTGCACTGACTTATCACATTTGTAAAACAGCTGGTCTTGATTGTGCAATAGTTGGAAATATTGGTGACTCATTTGCCAAAAGAGTTGCAGAGGATCCGAAGCCTTTATATGTGGTGGAGATAAGCAGTTTTCAATTGGACGACATTAAAACATTCAGACCGGATATAGCCATACTAACAAATATTACAGAAGACCATCTCGACCGTTACGATTACAAATTTGAAAATTATATTAACAGTAAATTTCGTATCACAATGAATCAGCAGAAAGATGATTATTTCATCTACTGCGCCGATGATGAAGTAACTATGAAATACCTAAACCAATTCAATATTCAATCTAACCAACTGCCAATAAGTATGAAAAGAGAACTACCAAATGGAGCATTTATTAAAGACGGGGACATGTACATCAGAACAGGACAGGATTTTACAAACATGAGTGTATTTGATTTTGCTTTAAAAGGAAAGCATAATCAATACAATACAATGGCAGCTTGTGTGGCAGCGACGACACTGGATATCCGGAAGGATAAAATCAGGGAAGCCGTGCAGGATTTCCAGGGACTTGAACACCGGATGGAGCATGTGGCAACAATCCGTGGCGTTGAGTTTATCAATGACAGCAAAGCCACCAATGTAAACTCTACCTGGTATGCCCTCGAAAGCATGACAAAGCCCACTGTATTAATCTTGGGCGGTGTAGATAAAGGAAATGATTACTCACTGATTGAAGAATTAGTAAAGGAGAAAGTAAAAGCTATAATTTGCCTTGGAGCTGACAACAGGAAAATTCATGAAGCATTTGGTAATTCGATGAGTACAATCGTAAACACAACCACAGCAGCAGAAGCAGTTCATGCAGCATTTCATTTTGCTGCCAAGGGCGATGTGGTGTTGTTAAGCCCGGCCTGTGCAAGTTTTGATTTATTTAAAAACTATGAAGACAGGGGTAACCAGTTTAAACAAGTAGTTAAAGAATTATAATACAAATGGAAGCAACAAGAGACATACGCTTTGGAGGATTAAAAAATACCTTTAATGCAAATAATCTTATCAGCAAAACAAAAGGCGATAGGGTTATTTGGGCATTGGTGATATTGCTGACATTGGTTTCGTTGCTGGCTGTGTATAGTGCGACTGGATCATTAGCATATAAAAATTACCGGGGAAATACAGAAGTATATCTCTTTAAACAGATTGCCTTTATTATGGCGGGTATCATGGTTATCTATTTTGCTCACTTAGTTAATTATACTTTCTATTCAAGAGCTGCAAAAATTGCATTCCTGATTTCACTACCTCTTCTGTTCTATACATTATTCTTTGGTGTAAAAATGAATGAAGGAAGTCGTTGGATAAGGTTACCACTTATTAATATGACGATGCAAACTTCTGACTTTGCAAGGCTTGCGTTGTTTATGTATCTCGCAAGATTAATAAGCAAAAAACAGGATGTAATAAAAAATTTTAAAAAAGGATACTTACCGATCATAGCTCCGGTAGTAATTACCTGTGCATTAATTGCTCCGGCTAATCTTTCTACAGCATTATTGCTTGGCGCAAGTTGTTTGTTATTGATGTTTATTGGTCGTGTAAGCACTAAACATATTTTATTGACAATCGGGGTGGCATTAATCCCGATTTTATTCCTGATTTCTGCTGCTATTATTCGTCATGGAAAAACGAAGAATGAAGACGTTGTTATTGCCAGCACTACAAAAGCTTCTTCTACATTGTTTGGCCGTGTTGATACATGGATAGGCAGGATGGAAAGTTTTATGTATGGTAGTAAAGAAGCAGTAGATGAAGGTGCTTACCAGGCAAACCAGGCAAAGATTGCTATTTCAAAAGGCGGCGTATTTGGCGTTGGTCCCGGCAACAGTACAACAAGAGATTATTTACCACAGGCATATAATGATTTTATCTATGCTATCATCATCGAAGAATATGGATTAATGGGTGGAGCATTTACTATGTTCATCTATTTAGTGTTCTTATACCGGTGTATCAGAATTTATAAGCGATGTCCTTATGCTTTCGGGGCATTCCTGGCATTAGGATTAAGTTTTACACTGGCAATACAGGCGGTAGCAAATATGGCTGTAACAGTGAATTTATTCCCTGTTACCGGAGTTACACTGCCATTGGTAAGTATGGGCGGAACGAGTTTCATATTTACCTGCCTGGCAATAGGTATTATATTAAGTGTATCAAGAAATGTTGAGCAACAGGAAGGAATATCTTCAAATATTCAGCCTGTTGGCAGCGATGCATAAAGAGTGTTTGGTATGAGCGAAAGTATTAATGATAATAAAGTTTCTGATTCCCCCTTTAGGGGGCGCAGGGGGCAGAGAGTGATAATAGCAGGTGGTGGAACAGGCGGACATATTTTTCCGGCAATCGCTATTGCGAATGCGTTGAAAAAGATTGATAGTAGTATCGAAATATTGTTTGTAGGCGCAAAAGGTAGAATGGAAATGGAGAAAGTGCCACAAGCCGGTTATCAGATCGAAGGATTAGATATAGCAGGATTTAACAGGAGCTCTTTGATAAAAAATGTAGGATTGCCTTTTAAGCTAATGAAAAGTTTTTTGCAGGTGCGAACAATCTTTAAAAAATTTAAACCTGATGCAGCAATTGGTGTTGGTGGCTATTCAAGTTTTCCGGTATTACGATTTGCACAGGCAGCGGGAGTTAAAAGTTTTATTCATGAGTCTAATTCCTTTGCAGGAAAATCTAATATGATGCTTGGAAAAAAAGCGACAAAAATTTTTACTGGTACAGATGGAATGGAAAAATTTTTCCCCGCTGATAAAATAAAAGTTACCGGAAACCCTGTACGTACTTCTATAGCTGATGCAACAATTACAAGAAGTGAAGGGATAGAATTCTTTTCATTGGATGAAACTAAAAAAACAGTTCTTGTTGTTGGAGGCAGCCTCGGTGCTAAATCCATTAATGGGGCCATTGATAAAGGGCTGGATAATTTATTGAATGCAGGGCTGCAAATAATTTGGCAAACAGGAAAACCGTATGCAGCAAAAGCAGTTGAAAGGGCAGTGGAAAATAAGAATGTATGGGTGAATGATTTTATTACACAAATGGAATATGCCTACGCTGCTGCTGATATTGTAGTGGCCCGTTCAGGGGCAATGACTGTTGCTGAATTATGTGTAGCTAAAAAACCTGTTCTGTTCGTACCCTATCCTTTTGCTGCGGAAGATCATCAAATGGTCAATGCGATGCAATTGGTAAAAAAGAATGCAGCATTGATGGTAAAGGATCATGAAGTGATGCAAAAGCTGGTGTTCATGACAATTGAGTTATCAATGGATGAAAGCAAACAAGATGAACTAAGAAAAAATATTGCAGCGTTAGCAATAACTGACGCAGATGTTAAGATTGCCAGCGAAGTATTGGCAAGTTTAAAATGAATTCGAATTTGAATAATAGCTACCCGATACGAAGACTATCTCCATACTCTCCGCCAGTTGGCGGAGGTGGGGGTATCAATACTGTCCTTATGAATACCCCCTTTCGGGGAATTGAAAAGTTAAGTGAAGTGTATTTTGTCGGTATCGGTGGAATCGGGATGAGTGCTATCGCCAGGTTCTTTCATGCTGGTGGAGTGAAAGTAAGTGGATATGATAAAACACAAACGGAGTTGACAAAGGAACTGGAAGCAAGCGGCATTGCTGTTCATTATTCAGCAAATGTTGATTTGATTCCTAAGAAAGTTGACCTGGTGGTTTACACACCGGCGATACCGGAAGAACAGGAGGAGTTGGTGTATTACAGAACCAATGGATATAAAGTGGTAAAGAGAAGTGATGTATTACAAATAATAAGCGAAAGTTCTTTTAATATATGTATTGCGGGTACACATGGAAAAACAACGATTACAACGATGGTGGCGCATTTGCTTAGGGACAGTGGATTTGGGTGTAATGCTTTTCTCGGAGGCATTGCAGTGAATTATGGAACAAATTTCTGGAGCAGTGTAAGAAATGTATGTGTGATAGAAGCCGATGAGTATGACAGAAGTTTTTTGAAACTAAGTCCTGATGTGGCCATCATTACAGCAATGGATGCCGACCACCTGGATATATATGGAACGGCAGAAGCGATGGAACAGGCTTTTATTGATTTTAGTAAAAGAGTAAAAGCAGGTGGGGTAGTAATAGGCAAATTCGGGCTGGAGAGAACTAAAGAACTAAAAACGCAGAACTATCTCTCTTACAGTTTGCAAAACGAAAGTGCAGATATATATGCTGCCAATATACGGATGATGAATGGAAGCTATGAGTTTGATGTAGTGATAAAAGATAATAAGTTGGAGAATGTGAAACTGAATATGGGAGGGATGCACAATGTAGAAAATGCTGTTGCAGCAATTGCAGTAGCCAGTTCTTTGAGAATTGAGAACGAAAAAATCAAAGAGGCGGTGGAGAATTTCAAGGGTGTGAAAAGAAGATTTGAGTACATCATTAAAAACGAAAGGATAGTTTTTGTTGATGATTATGCTCACCACCCGGAAGAACTGAAAGCTTTAATAACAGGAGCCAAAAGTTTGTTCAGGCAAAAAAAATGTACAGTGATTTTTCAACCTCACTTGTACAGCAGAACAAGAGACCTGACCGATGGATTTGCAGAAGTACTTGACCTGGCCGATGAAGTAATTCTGTTGCCAATATATCCGGCCAGGGAATTACCAATAGAAGGTGTGAGCAGCGAAATGATTTTGGATAAAATGGGAAAGGACAGCCTGCCTGCCGGAGGGCACGGTAAAAGAGTAATGACAAAAGAAGAGTTGCTAAACTGGGTGAAGAATGATTATGCTAAAACATTGAATAAAGAATTCGGAGAAATATTGATTACAGCCGGGGCGGGAGATATTGATATGCTGGTTGAACAGATAAAAAATGAATTAAAAGGGATATAGTTAAGCCTCGTAGAGGCGATATGTCAGTAGAAAGAAGATAGAGAATGTATTTAAGCCCCGTAGGGGCGGCATGTTAAAAGAAAAAAATTGAACACAAAAACAACCATAAGAAAAGTACTGTTTGTTGCTGTGTGGGTGTGCATCGGTGGCGGAATGCTAACCCTGTTGCTGGCGGCTATCAGTAAAAAGAATAAAGGCCAATGTACGGCTTACACCATTTCATTAAAAGGTACAAAGAATAATTTCTTTATTGACCAGAAAGATGTGGAGCAGTTATTGGTTAAAACTACAAAAGGAAATATCAAAGGCCAGCCAATCGCCTCTTTCAATCTGCATGAGCTGGAGCAAATGCTGGAGCATAATACCTGGATTGATGAAGCTGAACTCTATTTTGATAACCGGAATGTATTACATATATCAGTAACAGAGAAAGAACCTGTTGCCAGGGTATTCACTACGGCAGGAAATTCATTTTATATAGATAGCCTTGGAAGAAAAATGCCACTGTCAGATAAATTAAGTGCAAGAGTACCTGTATTCACTGGCTTTCCTGAAAAGAAAAAACTGACGGCCAACGACAGTGTGTTGTTGAATGATATAAGAGTGACATCCAATTTTATTATCAATGATTCATTCTGGATGTCGCAGGTGGCACAGATTGATATAACACCAGAAAGAAATTTTGAGATGGTGCCTGTTGTTGGAAATCATTTAGTGAAGCTGGGCAATGGAGAAAATATTGACAAGAAGTTTCATCGGCTCATGGTTTTTTACAAACAGGTATTAAGCAAAACAGGGTTTGATAAATACAAAGTAATAGATGTACAATATAAAGGACAGGTAGTGGCATCAAAATATGCAGGCAATGCAAAAATTGATTCCGTACAGTTGAGGAGGAATGTAGAAAAACTATTGCGCCAGTCTATTGAAGCGGAGAGAGATACAATAGTAAGAGCAATGCCACCAATTGTAAAACTGGAAACTGATTCGGAAACTGCAGTTGACCCGACCCTACAGGATGCTAAAGAGATTAACCCTGAGAAGAATAGTAGTCCCAACCCTTTGAAACCTTTTTTGTCAAAACCGGCTGATAAGAAACCCGATGATCGGGTGGATAAACCGAAACCGGTAAAAACAAATATGCCAAAGACGGCAAAAACGAATGAACCAAAAAAGGAAAAGAAAAAGAAAGAGCCAAAAGCTGTAATGCCAAAGAAGTCGGCAGAAGATGCGAATAGTGGTTATAACTAAAGTGTGGTGAATGAATGCCCCGGAGGGGCGGGATGTTAGTAGAAAAAGGTGGTGAAATTTTCCTGAGCTCCGTAGGAGCGAAATGTTTTGATGAATACACCCGATAGCTATCGGGTTACAGAACGATGAATAGTCCGCCAGTTGGCGGAACAGACGATGCTCAAGGAACTGAAGCTGGTAAAAAAATAATAAAAACCCGCCTTCGTCTCGTTATAAACGAGATTATGGCGGGTAAAGAAAAAACAACGATTTCGATAAAAATAACAACTAAAAACAACAACTATGAACAACGAACAACCCATTATTGTCGGTCTTGACATTGGAACTACCAAGATTGCAGTAATAGCCGGACGTAAAAACGAGTACGGCAAACTGGAAATACTCGGATTTGGAAAATCCAATTCCAACGGTGTAAAGCACGGGCAAGTGTTGAACATTGATGAAACCATCAAAGCCATCAGAAGTGCTTTGGATAACTGCTTTGCTTCTAATCCAAACTTAGACATTAAGGATGTCTATGTCGGCATTGCAGGTCACCACATTAAAAGTTTGCAAACCCGTGGCGATATTGTAAGACAAAAAACAGACGAAGAGATTACACAAAAAGAAATTGACCAGCTGATAGATGATCAGTATAAAACATATATTCCTGCCGGCGATCAAATCATTGATGTGATACCACAGGAGTTCACCGTAGATAATTTTCAAAACATTCCCAACCCAATTGGTTATGGCGGGGTAAAGATTGGTGCTAATTTCCACATCATCACTGGTGATAAGAATGCGATAAAAAATATCAACCGTAGTGTAGAGAAATCTGGTCTTTGCACAAAAGATTTAGTGTTGCAACCATTGGCTTCATCTTCCGCTGTTATGGGACAAGAAGACCTTGAAGCTGGTGTTGCCATTGTTGACATTGGTGGCGGTACAACAGACCTTGCTGTTTTTTATGAAGGTATTTTAAAACATACCGCTGTTATTCCTTTTGCTGGTGAGAATATTACCAATGATATTAAAACCGGCTTAGGCGTATTGAAAACACAGGCTGAACAGATGAAAGTGCAGTTTGGTAGTGCATTAGCCAACGAAGCAAAATCAAATGCCTATATCACCATTCCTGGATTAAGAGGAATGCCTGCCAAAGAGATCAGTGTAAAGAATCTTGCCAACATCATCCAGGCAAGAATGAGTGAGATAATGGACTTTGTTACGTATCATCTGAAACAGGTTGGTTTGGAAAACCGCATGTTGAATGGCGGCATCATCCTTACGGGTGGTGGTTCACAACTAAAGCACCTTATCCAACTCACAGAATATGTAACGGGTTTACCGGCAAGAATTGGTTTCCCTAATGAACATCTTGCTGGTGGACACATTGAAGAATTAGCAAAACCAACTTACTCCACCTGTATCGGTCTTATCCTGAAAGGGTATGATGACTATGAGCATAACCGCAAACAGTTTGAAAAAGAATACAGGAAAGTAGAAGTACCGGAAGGATTGAAGAATAATTTACCCGAAGAAGCACCGATAGAAATAATAGAAGTAGAAGTAAGTGAAAAAGAAGTAACGAGAAGAAAAAATCTGACTGGCTTCTGGGGCAAATTCAAAGATGGCATCATTGATTTGTTCAAAGAAGAAGAAGATAAAAAACTATAAGAAAAGGTTGACCGCTTGCCGATGATTGTTGTTCGGTAAGGGAAGACGGACATCGGTCAACTAACAACGATTAACGTATATAACTAATTCATTACAAAAACAATTTCTTATGATACATTTCGATTTGCCAAAAGAAAAATCATCTATCCTGAAAGTAATAGGAGTAGGTGGCGGTGGTGGTAATGCAGTTAACCACATGTTTAGCCAGGAAATAGATGGTGTCAACTTTATTATATGTAATACAGATGCACAGGCATTAGCCAATAGTGGCATACCCAACAGGATACAACTTGGGCCGCACCTTACACAAGGGTTGGGTGCCGGTGCCAATCCTGACATTGGCCGCCAGGCAACGGAGGAATCACTCGAAGAAATAAAACGCATACTGGAAGTAAACACCAAGATGGCTTTCATCACCGCAGGAATGGGTGGTGGCACTGGTACCGGTGGTGCACCTATCATTGCCAAAATTTGTAAAGACCTTGGTATTCTGACTGTCGGTATCGTTACCACTCCTTTTGCTTACGAAGGAAAGAAACGTCAGCAACAGGCAGAAGAAGGAATAAAAATATTAAAAGGATATGTAGATACGTTGCTGGTGATCAGCAATGATAAACTACGCCACCAGTTTGGTAATTTAAAAATGCGGGAAGCATTTGAAAAAGCTGACAATGTATTAGCAACAGCCGCTAAATGTATTACTGATGTTATCAATAGTACCGGCCAGATCAATGTTGACTTTGCCGATGTATGTACAGTAATGCGTAATGGCGGTGTAGCGATATTGGGTAATGCAGAAGCAGCAGGGGAGAACAGGGCACAGCAGGCAATTGAAGAAGCGATGAATTCTCCATTGCTGAATGACAATGATATTAAAGGAGCTAAATGGATATTGATTAATATTAATTCAGCTGCCGGTGAACATGAGTTTACCATGGATGAAGTAGAAATAATTCAAAACTATTTACTGAACCAGGCAGGGGAGAACACGGATGTTATTCTTGGGATGGGATACGACAGCACACTCGGCGATCGTATCGGTATTACCTTAATCGCAACTGGTTTTGAGCATAAAGATCCGTTTGCAAAACCAATAGTAAAGAAGGAAGAGCCAAAACCAGAAGAAAAGATCGTAATGGTGTTGGCAAAAGTTGAAGAATTGCTGCCACGTGTCGTTAAAATGGATCCGTTAGCTACCGGGCTATGTGCGGCTCTGGAAAATGAGATGGAGTCGGCAGAAGAAGAGTTGAAAACTGCCACAGCTGCTATCTCTGAAGAAGAGGGGCTGGGGGATAGGACTGATTACCTGATGCCAACATTAGTAGAAGACCCGATAGCTATCGGGTTCCCAATGATACAAGCCCCTGTTATTGATTTCTCTGATATTAAACAGGAAGAAGAGCCGGTTACCATTCATTTTGAGCTGCAATCCGGCGCCGGTGAAAAGGCAATACAAGAAGATGAAAAACTACTTAGTAAAACTACGTTAGCCAGGACAGGTGATTCTACTGTGAGCAAAATGTCAACTGTAGGGAAAAGCGATAGTATAATTTCGATGCAGCAATCAATCAAAGAAAAAGATGCTGAGCTGATAAGCAGCATTAAAGATAGTACTAGTACAAGCCCGTTGCCTGCAGCTTCGGGTGGTTATCTGGCCAGACCGTCCAATATCTACGCAGAATCTAAAACAGGGGTCGTTACCCCAATGACTTCTGCCGAGAAACCGGTCCCTCCCATATCTGCCAGCAATGAAGAGGATGAACTCCTCGATTTGCAAATGCAGATAGTTGAGAGGGATGACATTCCTGCGGCGGATATGCCGTTGGCCCATCAGGCTCAGACACCTTTGTTTCCCGAGGTTGAGGATTCTGCGATGCAGGACGAAACCGAAGAACAAAAACGTAGGGCGGCAGAGAGATTGCACAAGTTGCGAAACTTGTCTTTCAACGTTAACGCTGCTGACCCCAATAATGAGTTTGAAACTGTGCCGGCTTATATCCGCCGCAACATGGAATTGTATAACAACAACAGCCATGTAGAAAACTTCTATAGCAGCTACGAGGTCAAGACTGACCAAAACAATCAAACACAAATCAGCACTATCAACACTTTTTTAGAAGGGAAAAAGCCCGATTAATAAATAATTGCTGCGCTTTGTCATCCTGAAGCGCAGCTGAAGGAAGTTCGTTCCAATGAAACTTAGCATTTAGCTAGTGTTTTTTAGTTGTTCCCCCGATATTCTTATCGGGGGTTTTTTTTATCCGCCGAAGCCTTTTCAACTGCCATAGCTTAAGCGACGGCATGTGGCGAAGGAGGATTATTTGTCATCCCCACGATAGGAGAATTTGTCATTCCGACGAAGGAGGAATCTTGTCGAAGGGTAATAGGCTGTCGTACCGGGCTTGACCCGGTATCTGTCTCTATTAATTATTTACCCAACTGCATTACTACTATCAGCCCAGTTGTGTCACACTCTTGTACGTTCTGTTCTTTACTCGCCATTTTCGAAATCTCATTTTGCTTCTTACAATCTCTGTCATTCCGGGCTTGACCCCGGAATCTTTCCTTATTTTGTGAGACAATCAAAAACCAACCATGTTCGAACAAACCTTCAAGAATATTGATGATATACTCCGCAAAGCAGGCGGCTCACAAACAGAACTCGATTATGTAGAACAAACTTCCTGGATACTATTTCTAAAATACCTTGATGACTTAGAAAAAGACAAAGCCACCGCCGCAGAATTGACCGGAAAAACATACAGCCCCATTATTAAAAGAGAATTTCAATGGAATGTATGGGCAATGCCGTTAAATAAAGAAGGCAAGGTTGACCATCATAAAGCATTAACCGGGGATGACCTTACCGATTTTGTAAACGGCAAACTGTTTCCCTATTTCAAAAAATTTAAAACAGATGCAGAAAGTGCCGATACCATTGAGTATAAAATCGGAGAAATTTTTAGCGAACTAAGAAACAAAGTACAAAGCGGTTATTCGCTGCGGGAAGTAATAGAACTGATAAGCCAGCTCCGTTTCCGCACTTCTGCGGAGAAACATGAAATGTCTCATCTCTATGAAGACAAGATTAAAAACATGGGCAATGCCGACCGCAATGGTGGCGAATACTACACACCACGGCCATTGATTAAAACCATTATAAAAGTAGTAGCCCCGGAAATAGGCCAAAAGATTTACGATGGTGCAGTAGGAAGTGCCGGATTCTTATGCGAAGCATTTGAATATTTAAAGAGCAGCAAAAAGTTGACTACGGCTGATGTAACCACCTTACAAAAGAAAACCTTTTACGGAAAAGAAAAAGCATCGCTGGCCTACATCATTGGTATTATGAATATGATACTCCACGGTGTAGAAGCACCCAATATTATACATACCAACACCCTTGCAATAAACCTTGCCGACATACAGGAAAAAGACCGCTATAATATTGTATTGGCTAACCCACCCTTTGGCGGAAAAGAACGAGCCGAAGTACAGCAAAACTTTCCGATAAAAACTGGTGAAACGGCCAGTTTGTTTTTACAGCATTTTATTAAAATATTGAAAGCAGGTGGAAAAGCCGGTGTGGTAATTAAAAACACTTTTTTAAGCAATACCGATAATGCCAGCATTAGCTTACGCAAACTGTTATTGGAAAACTGCAACCTGCATACCGTGTTGGACTTACCGGGCGGCACATTTACCGGTGCAGGCGTTAAAACCGTGGTATTGTTTTTTGAAAAAGGAACCGCCACCAAAAAAGTATGGTTTTACCAACTGAACTTAGACCGCAACCTGGGTAAAACAAATGCACTGAATGAAAATGATTTGGCAGACTTTGTACAATTGCAAAAGACTTTTGCCGAAAGCGAAAATAGCTGGACTATAAAAGTTAAAGACATTGACCCCACCACTTTTGACCTGAGTGCCAAAAACCCCAATAAAAAAGAAGAAGCTGCTTTGCGCCAGCCGCAAGAAATATTAGAGCAGATGAAAATATTGGATGAAGAAGCGAATGCCGTGTTAGAAACTTTAAATGAGTTGATAAATGGATAAACTGCAACTTATAAAAACTGACCTGCTGCCAGCTTACTTAGAGCAGGTAAAAAATGTAGAAGAAAAATTTGCCGCATTAAAGGATGCGGAAATAAGTACCGAATCGTTTAGTTTTTATACTGCTGTTTCGGCAATGGCAAGCAGCAAAATAGAAGGCGAAACCCTGGAAATAGACAGCTATGTAAAACACAAAATGCTGAACATAGATTATCAGCAGGATTTGGTACAAAAACCAAACGACCTTTATAATGCCTATTTGTTTGCTCAAAAAAATGAGTTGAATAAAAAAAACTTTTTAACTGCACATCAGATAATAGCTACCCATTTATTAGCCAAAAACAAACAAGGCAAATACCGCAAAGTAAATATGCTGGTAATGGAGCATAAAACATTCAGGGTGCAATTTGAAGCAGCCCTGTTTGAAGAAGTAGACGGCTTAATGAAAATACTTTGGCGTGATATTACAACTCTACTTAAAAAAGAATTAAGCACCGAAGAAGTTTTTTACTATGCTGCCTTTATACACCTGTCATTTGTAAACATTCACCCTTTTGAAGATGGCAACGGCAGAGCAGGCCGCTTGTTAGAAAAATGGTTTATAGCCCAAAAATTAGGCAACAACGCCTGGTACTTACAAAGCGAACTTAACTATTACAACCATGTAAATGATTATTACAAAAACCTAAACCGGTTAGGTATATTTTATGAACAGTTGGATTATACAAAGGCACTCCCTTTTTTATTAATGCTACCTGAATGTTTAGAATTATGAACGATGAAATCATTTTATATCAGTTAGATAAGCGAACTGCACATCTCGAAGTAAGAGTATAGAGCGATACTGTTTGGCTAAACCGGCAGCAAATTGCTTTATTATTTGACAGGGATGTTAAAACCATTTGTAAGCACATTGCCAACGTATTGAAAGAAGAATTAGCCGACTTTCAACTGTCGCAAATTTTGCGACAGTTCAAAACGAAGGGGAGAAGAATGGTTTGCTTTTACTACGCTGGATAAAAACTCGGTGGAAAGTATTTTATACTCAATTTTGAAATTGTTATGAAAACTATTAAAAAAAACAGTTCTGATAAAGCATATCAAAAATTTTTAGCAGAAATTGTTAGCCTGGTACAAAACCACCGTGTACTTGCAGTGCAGGCAGTACAAACTATTTCAAATACATTGTATTGGAGTATTGGCGAGTTAATTATTAACAAACAAAAAGAACATGGCTGGGGCAAATCAATAGTAGAACAATTAAGTAAAGATTTGAATCATCATATTGGCGAAGGGGTAACCTGGAGCCCCCGTAACCTTTGGTTAATGCGGCAATTGGTTAATGAATACTCAATTCTGAATCAAGCTGATTCAGAATTGAAAAATTCAAAACTGAAACAGGCTGTTTCAGAAATTAAGAAACTGAAACAACTTGTTTCAGAAGTACCGTGGGGACATAATATTTTAATTCTCCAAAAAGTAAAAGATATAAAAGCCCGTATTTTTTATTTGCAAGCCACTATTAAAAATAAATACAGTCGTTCCGTTTTGTTACATCAAATACAGGCAGATGCGTATGGTAATTATTTGCTGCACCCATCACAACATAATTTTGAAACCGTTTTACCAAAACACTTACTGGAGCAGGCACAGGAAAGTATTAAAAGTGTTTATACTCTCGATTTTTTAGCTATCAACAAACCCATTACTGAGAGAGAGCTGGAAACCAATATGGTTGAAAAAGTAAAACGCCTGATGATGGAATTAGGTTATGGGTTTTGTTTTATAGCCAATCAATACCGCATTACATTAGGAGAAAAAGAATATTTTATTGATTTGCTTTTTTACCACCGCATACTTAAATGCCTGGTGGCGGTAGAACTAAAGGTTACAGAGTTTGAACCGGAATTTGTGGGCAAACTCGATTTTTATTTACAATTGATAGATGAGCAATTAAAACAACCGGATGACCAGCCGAGTATTGGCATTTTGCTGGTGCCACACAAAAATCACTTGGAAGTAGAATATGCATTAAAAACAGTATCAAAACCAATAGGTGTAGCGCAATATAAGCTTAGCAAAAAACTACCAGGCAAACTATTGGGTAAACTGCCTACCGCCAAAGATTTTGAAAAAATACTTATGCCTAAAAAGAATGATTGATATGAAACAAGGGTGGAAAATAAAAAAGTTAAGTGATGTTTGCGAAACAGGTGCTGGAGGCACCCCTTTGAAAGCTCATAAAGATTATTATGAAGGCGGAACTATCCCTTGGCTAATGAGCGGAGAGGTAAGTCAAGGAGAAATATTCGAAGCTAAAAATTTCATTACAGAAAAAGGATTAAAAAACTCTTCAGCTAAATTATTTCCTCCCAATACTGTACTGGTTGCAATGTATGGCGCAACTGCAGGTCAAGTTGGTATATTAAAATTTGAAGCCTGCACAAATCAAGCTGTATGCGGCATTCTACCAAACAATAAAACTATTCCAGAATATTTATTCTATTGTTTTCTCTCAAAAAAAGAAGAATTAGTTTCTCAAGCTGTTGGTGGGGCACAACCCAACATTTCTCAGATAAAAATTAAAAATACCAAGATTCCCTTCCCCTCCCTCCCCGAACAACAACGCATCGTAGCCATATTAGATGAAGCCTTTGCCGCCATAGCCAAAGCAAAAGCCAATACCGAACAAAACCTTAAAAATGCAAAAGAACTTTTTGAGAGTTATTTGCAAGGGGTGTTTGAAAATAAAGGAGAAGGTTGGGAGGAGAAGAGTTTAGAAGATTTAGCTGATGAGAAATGTACACTTTCGTATGGTATTGTTCAACCAGGAGAGGAGTATTCAAATGGTTTGCCTGTAATTAGACCAACTGATTTGACAAGTAGATATATTAACTTAAATGGGCTTAAACGAATTGACCCCCAATTGGCTGATGGATACAAAAGGACTAAATTAATTGGTGATGAATTATTGCTTTGCGTCCGGGGAACAACTGGTACAATTTCTATTGCTACAAAAGAGCTGAAAGGTGGAAATGTTACTAGAGGAATAGTTCCTATCAGATTCAATTCAACTATAATTGACCAAGAATTCGGATATTATCTTATGATTTCAAATTTTGTACAAAAACAAATTAAAGCAAAAACATATGGAGCGGCATTAATGCAAATTAATATTGGGGATCTAAGAAAAATTCAAACACCGTATCCGAAAATAAAAGAGCAACAAATTATCGTTAGAAAGTTAGATGTCCTTAGCATAGAAACCAATAGACTTGAAGCCCTCTACGAACAAAAAATAAATGATTTGGAAGAGTTGAAAAAATCGGTTTTGCAAAAAGCATTTAGTGGGCAATTGTCTGGATTATGATTTTTGGGATGAAAGGATGATAAGATTAGAGGACGATAAGATTAGAGATCGGTATGATTAGAGGATAATACAATTATAAAAAATAAAATGAATGCAATATGATACCACCAACTGTAAAGAAACCAATCCAAAAATCAATAAATCCTAAAAATCATAATACAGACAGGAAAATGTAAAGAAGCCATTCCTACAATCATTAAACCATAAAAATCATAATAATGAAGTATGAAGAATTAACCCATAAAATAATCGGCTGTGCAATGAAAGTACATTCCACACTTGGAAACGGTTTTCAGGAAGTGATTTATCAACGGGCTATGGTTATTGAGCTGCAAAAGCAGGGGTTGCAATTTCAACGGGAAATGGAGATGACCATTTTTTATGAAGGTGTAGATATTGGAACCCGGAGAGTAGATTTTTTTGTGGAAGGAAATATTATGGTTGAGTTAAAAGCAATAATAAAGTTGGAAGATGTTCACCTGGCACAGGCCATGAATTACTGCCAGGCGTATAATTTAGCTATCGGATTATTGATAAATTTTGGCGCAAAAAGTCTTGAATTTAAAAGGGTGTACAATGTCAATCATCCTGAAAATAAAGACTACATCAAAAATAATCCTGCAATCAAATAATCCTGAAAATCGTAATACAGCAATGAACGAAGCAGAAACAAGAGCCGAACTGATAGACCCCAAGCTAAAAGAAAATGGCTGGGATGGTAAAGCCAACCCCGATGTAAAAGTACACCGGGAATATATTATTGCTGCCGGTAAAATAAAGGCAACGGGAGGAAGAAAGAAACCCGTCATTGCAGATTATGTATTAACCTATAAAGGAAAGAAACTTGCAATTGTTGAAGCCAAAGCTGATGAATTACCAGTGGGTGAAGGTGTGGCACAGGCAAAAGACTATGCTCAAAAATTACAGATTGATGATACCTACTCAGCGAATGGTATTGAGATTTATCATATTGATATGGATTCCGCAAACGAAGGTTTGGTAGACAACTTTCACTCACCAGAAGTATTATGGAATAAAGCCAATCCCAAACCTAATAAATGGAAGGAAGAGTTTAGTCTATCGCCTTACGAAACAAAGGGTGGCACCATGGGTGGTCGTTTTTACCAGGAAGTGGCGGTAGATAATACCATGGATGCCATAGCAGAGAAAAGAAACAGGATATTACTGACATTGGCTACCGGTACAGGTAAAACATTCATTGCTTTTCAAATTGCCTGGAAATTGTTTCAAACAAGATGGAACTTACAATATAACGGTAACCGGAGGCCAAGAATTTTATTTTTAGCCGACAGAAATATTCTCGCCGATCAGGCATATAATGCTTTCTCTGCTTTTCCTGAGGATGCGATGGTACGCATCAAACCAAGCGAAATAAGAAAGAAAGGTTCAGTACCTACCAATGGCAGTATCTTCTTTACCATTTTTCAAACCTTTATGAGTGGCACAGATAAGGAAGGCAATCCTGTTCCTTATTTTGGAGAATACCCTAAAGATTATTTTGATTTGATATTTATAGATGAATGTCACCGTGGCGGTGCCAATGATGAAAGTAACTGGCGGGGTATACTGGAATATTTTTCACCAGCAGTTCAGATTGGATTAACGGCCACTCCTAAAAGAAAAGAGAATACAGATACGTACAAATATTTTGGAAAGCCTGTTTATATCTATTCATTAAAAGAAGGAATAGAAGATGGTTACCTTACTCCTTTCAAAGTAAAAAAATAACTACTTCGCTGGATGAATATACTTATCAGGCTGATGATAATGTAGTAGAAGGAGAAATAGAAGAAGGAAAAACGTATACAGAAAGTGACTTCAACAGAATCATTGAAATAAAAGCAAGAGAAGAAAAAAGAGTAAAGATTTTTATGGACCTGATTGACCAGAAAGAAAAAACATTGGTGTTCTGCGCCACACAGGAACATGCGGCGGCTATCCGGGATTTAATCAATCAGTATAAGGCTTCGACAAGCTCAGCCTCTAAAGACCCTAATTACTGTGTACGGGTAACTTCCAATGATGGTGAGCTGGGTGAACAATACTTACGGGAGTTCCAGGATAATGAAAAAAGTACACCTACCATTTTAACTACTTCTCAAAAACTCTCCACCGGTGTAGATGCCAGAAATATCCGCAACATTATTTTGCTTCGTCCGGTCAATAACATTATCGAGTTTAAACAGATTGTTGGCCGTGGTACAAGATTATTTGATGATAAAAATTTCTTTACCATTTACGATTTTGTAAATGCCAGCGAACGGTTTAAAGACCCTGAATGGGATGGAGAACCTATAGAACCAGTTGAAACAGACCCCAAGCCGCCAAAAGATGAACTGGAAGAATCACAATCTTTTGAAGAGGATCAAGCTCCTTTTGAAAAACAGGTAAAGATTAAAGTGAAGCTGGGCAATGGTAAAGAGCATATAATTCAACACTCCGTAGCAACTACGTTTATCGGCCCTGATGGTAATCCAATGACGGTACAAGAGTTTTTAAATGCATTGTATGGAAAAATACCTGACCTGTTTAATAGCGAAGCTGAATTAAGAAAAATCTGGAGTAGCCCACTTACAAGAAAAATATTGTTAGACAAATTGGATGAAGCTGGTTTTGGTAAAGAAGAACTGACCAATCTTCAGAAAATTATTGAGGCAGAAAAATGTGATTTGTTTGATGTGTTAGAGTTTGTAGCCTATTCAGCTAAAACCATTACCCGGAAAAAAAGAGTTGCCTCTGCACAGCAAAATATTTTTTCTATGCTGGATAATCACCAGAAAGAGTTTTTGGAGTTTGTACTCACTAAGTATATTGAAACCGGGGTGGAAGAACTGGATAGGGAAAAATTACCTATCCTGCTTACCAACAAGTATCATTCACTCGAAGATGCCAAAGAGGTTTTAGGTGATGCCGCCAAAATCAGTTCATTGTTTATAGAGTTTCAGAAGCATTTGTATGATAGTAAGATTGCATAAACCTTAAAATATGGCCTCTCCAAAATTTAAAAGATAAGACCCTCTTTCAGATGGTACTATTAAAAGGGAGAAACAAAAAAAACTCCACCGGCAATCGCCAGTGGAGTTTTAGGACATGTTATTAAACAGAGGTTAGTTTACTTCATTTCATTAATCGCTACGTCCTGAACAAACCGGCTATTACGGTTTACCTCATACTTCACCGACTTTTTAGTCTTGTTGCAGAATATTTCAAAACGAACGGGGTTGTCACCAAGTTCTTCTGTGTTCAGCAAAAACTTCTTAGTAAAGTTCTGGCCTTTGATGTTCTCTCTGTACAGGGCGTTGCCATTCTCATCAGTAATGATGATTGTAAAGTCATCCTGTAGTGCATTACCTGCAACGTTCAATTGAAACAAAGGCTGATTTTGAACCAGGCCGGCAAATTTCAATTCTGCAGGAACAACGGGATTGGTTTCACCAGCCATTACAGCAGGAGACATTGCCACTGAAAATACAGTAAAGAATGCCAGGACGATTAAACGGTTGTTCTTGAAGATCTTTTTCATAATTTAAAGTTTAAAGGTTAATAATTGGAGACCACTAATAAAAAGTTGATGGTTGCAATCGTGGGGCAAGCGAAATAGGGGCAAACAAAAGGGCAAGTGTAGTTAGGGTTTCCGGTTTCTTTGTCTGTCTGACGACAGGTAGTTTTTTCCGGGTAAAAGCAAGTTGATGTTGCTTTAATGATGTAAAATTAGGTGGGAGATTTTGGCATTCCAAACCAAGTTATTGCTGTTATCAGCACAGCCAATCAACTATCAGGGAATTTAAAAGTATGATTATCAATATTTTAATTCATTAGGAGCAAAGATACCCAAGCCTTTTCAAGCTATAAAGATGGCTTGTGAATGCAGTTACTTCACATAATTGATTTAGTGTTCCCCCTAAATTTCAACAGATGTACCAACTATAAATAAAACAGAACAACCATAAATGTGGTTTAGCCGTTATTAGTCTTTTTACCGGCTCAATTTTTTCTTTTATTACTCTTAACTGCCTGATTCTCAAAATGGGACTTTCGTGTTAGGAAATTACTTGTAACTGGATTTGGCCGGGTGCAGAAAAATATTATCTTCAACCGCTTTGGGATTAAGACGGAATGGCATAACGGCCTTTCCTTCAACCAAACGGCGGGGAATTTGTTAATGAATAGAACAGTTTCAAAACCAGGTAAGGGGATGAGCTGAAAAAAGGAGAACTAAAATGGCTTTTAAAAAAGATGATGTAATTATTATTGAACCGAAAGAGATGTTTGTGGGCAATATAGATGCCCCCGTTACACTCATAGAATTCGGTGAATACGAAAGTGAAGAATGTGCCAAAGTAAACGAAGTGGTAAAGCAATTGTTGGCAGAGTATGAAGGAAAGATCAGGTTTCAGTTCCGTCACTTCCCATTGACATTGATTCACCAACGTAGCCTTAAGGCAAGTGAGTCTGCAGTAGCTGCCGGACAAGAAGGTAAGTTTTGGGAAATGCACAATGTGTTATTTGCAAACCGTCGCAATCTGGGCACTACTAGTTTAAAACTGCATAGTAAAGAAGCAGGTGTAAATAATAAAAAATTCCTGGATGAGTTAGTGAACGGTGTATATGGCTGGCAGGTGCAGGATGATTTGAAAGAAGGCATTAACCGTGGGGTTAAAGAAATACCTGCTTTCTTTATCAATGATGTACCGTTTACCCTGAAACCAACTTTTGCAAATCTGAGTGCAGCATTAGATGCAGCAATAAAGAAAAGCAAGAGCAAACCTGCTGCTAAAAAACCTGCAGCAAAGGCAAAGCAAAAAGCATAAATGATAATTAGCCAATAAGAAGTTTATCCCGTTTCAAATTGAGACGGGATTTTTTTATGCAAGATTGACAAATCTAAAAGCCCCGTTTCATTTAATTGAGCGGGGCTTTTAAACTAGAAATCAGTTGATGTTACCAACGATTGTTTGAGTAAGCAGGTCTTGCGCCTCTTTCAGGTCTTTCCTCTTTTGGCTTGGCAACACTTACTTTGATAGAACGTCCATCAACAGTAGCGCCATCCAGTTCAGCAATTGCTTTTTGAGCAGCTGCATCATCACTCATTTCCACAAAACCAAAGC
This sequence comes from Chitinophagaceae bacterium, assembly GCA_046598205.1. Lineage (GTDB taxonomy): Bacteria > Bacteroidota > Bacteroidia > Chitinophagales > Chitinophagaceae > JJ008. The sequence continues at coordinate 10,309 of JBKJIX010000022.1, read as the reverse complement.
CTTTGCTGCGGTTTGTGTATTTGTCCATAATAACTTTAGCTGAAGTCACTTCTCCGTACTCAGCAAAATAACTTTTCAAGTCTTCATCCACTACGGCGAAGCTTAAATTTGAAACATAAATGTTCATGTAAAAAAATTAACTTTTAAAAATGCTTGAGAAAAACGAAAGGGTAAAGAAGACTAACTATTAGCAGATCCTTCGATAAACTCAGGATTAGGGCGTAGCAGAAAAAATCGTTCACTTACAAAATGTCGTATAACTCAAAATATCAGGACAAAGATATGTATTAAATATCACTTTGTTAGTTTTATTTTGTTAACAAGAACATTAATTAGTTATTGGAGGTTCTGCATTAAACATATTATTACCTTCTTCTTTTTTGTGGATACCAAAGCTATAACGGAAATTGATGCCAAACCGTCTTGTATCTGATTGCCGGAAACCGCTTGCATCAACAGAACCTTGTTTAATGGTGAAATCATTTTTATTGGTGGCAAACATATCACTGAGGCTAAACGTTACTACTAATTTTTCTTTTAAGAATTTCCTGTTGATGCTGGTGTTTAATGCACCAAAAGTGGTGAGTTCGTAGAACTGTTGCTGCCCCTTTAATCGCATAAACCCATTTAAGGTAATAACTGAACGTTTATCAACTTTGAAAGTTTGGTAAGTAAATAATGTCCAGGTGCCTTTTTTGAAAGACAAAGGTTTGTTTTCATACAATCCCTGGTAGAAATTGTGATTGTATTGTGCACCCAGTACAAAGAAATACCTGCCACCTGGAGGTATGGCCCCAAGACCACGGAAATACCACTCCTTGTTCTTCCCAAGATTATCATACGTTCTGTATGCCTGACTCTGGCTGGTATCAGATTGATAAATTACATTAGTGAAAATATCTCTCGTATCATTTACACCAACGGCAAGAATAGGACGTTCATCTACACTCACATTAGCTTCGTAATTCTGATTGAATTGCGGACGCAGCGAAGGATTGCCTGTTTCAGAAAGATACTGGTCAATAAATCTTGAAAAAGGGTTCAATTGTTCATACCCTGGTCTTACAATAGTGCGGCGATAAACTAAGTAGGCCCTTAAATCATAACCGGCAATTTTCATCAGGCTTTTGCTTAGATAGATGTACGGAAATAAATCGGTACGGTGTATATTGAATGTGGTATCATCAGGAATTATTTGTCGTCCCTCCATGTTGGTGTTCTCCAATCGTACACCTGTTTTTATTACAAAATCTTTTCCCAGTGTTTTTGAGCCTTGTAAATACAGAGAGTTTATATTTTCATCATAGTTGAAAGTATTTGTCCGGTTAGGATCTTTTTGCCTGTTTCCAATAGGTTGTTCTTTGAAGTAATCAGTAACACTACGATAGTTCAAAAAAATTGCCCTAATGCCCGACTCAAAAGTGAATTTTTTCTTCATTTTTAGTTTCAGGTCAGACTGAAGGTTAAAAAGATTTCGTTTATTGTCGATCTTGCCATCACCGCCGGTCAGTATCAAAAATGGGGCGTAAAAGTTAGTTCCAAAAACCTGCTCCGATTTATTATGTGTAAAGTTGTAAAACATATCATTTGACCATTCCGAGCCCAGAGAGTCAATTTTTAGTTTGCCATTAACTCCACTTCTGAAGTTTAAAGAACTTCCATCATTGCTTACCCGGTTCAGGTTATTGGTTACAGTTTGTGAGGTGCTGATTTTTTTAATTGTACTCCAGTTATCTGTTTTATTGTCAAAATCATTCAGGCTTGCACTTGTTCCAAAATCAATATCCCATTTTTTGCTTACAGGAAATACGAGGCTGTAACCGGCAAAAAATGTATTAGCAGGATAGTTGGTAAATGCATTCTGGCTTAGCATGGAGTCGGGTGCAAAAAGGCGGTCTGTTATTATTTTTTCATAATTGTTTCTTTTTCCATAGTTCAGGTTGATCGAAGAGCTTTTTTTACCATCGTTGTTATTAAGGCTAAAGCCGATAAACTGGTTTCCATAAGTGCCTTGTTGCAAGCCACCGTTTACACTTCCCGTCGTTCCAATTTTCACACCTTTTTTCAATACCACATTTACAATACCACCACTGCTGGATGCATCATACTTAGCAGAAGGAGTTTTTAGTATCTCGATTTTCGAAATTGAATTCGGTGGTAAACTTTTAAGCATGGTAGCTACATCAGCAGCACTCATTTTCATATCCCTGCCATTTATTTGAACCGTGGCCGGTGTCATACTGCTGATATAAATATTGCCATCCTGGTCAACGAATAAGCCGGGGGTTTTTTCAATAACCTCATACCCGCTGGTAGAGGCTTCTACCAGGTTTTCAGGATCAACAATCAGTTTATCATCTTCCTGTTTCATCAATGGTTTTTTGGAAGTAATGATGGCTGTTTCTAATGTTTTTCCCAATGGCTCAGCAACAAAGCTGAAAGAAGTTTGATTGCCGGATGTTGAAATGCCTTTTTCAATAGCCTGATAATTGGTAGAAGTAATGTTGACCGTGTATTGATTGTTTTTTGCGAGATTAAACCTGGCAATACCGCTGCTATCGGCTACTTTCTTTATAATTTGTGTACTGTCAAGCCTGTTGATTACGGTTACAGTTGCAAAAGCTACCGGCTCTTTTTTTTGATTGGTAATTTTGATGCTGACAGGAGTTTCTTGCCCAAAGCAAGGCGCTGAAAATATAAGCAAGAGGGTAACAACAAATAGTTTTGGAAGGATAAGGAGCAGTCTTTTGTACATAGCTATACTGGTTAGTGAGATGTCGCAAAAATAACCAAATAGGCGGGGCATGAAAGTTTTCATTGGCTTTAACGAATACTTTTCAAATCATTTAACTTTTAGCAGGTGGCTCAGAACCCTGATTTTTTACCTGGCTTTTCTTTTTCTTGTGAATGGTAGCCGCTTCATCAATGGAATGGGTGCTGTGGATGTCTATTTCTTTTTTTGACAGTTCAGATAACTGCACATAAAATTTTTTAATTGTTTCTAATTCTTTTGCAGAAAGGTCTTCTACATCAATCAGCCGGTTACTGGCGGTGGCACTGGCAGCTATAAGTTCATTCAGTTTTAATTGAATGGCTACGGTGTCTTTATTTTGCGATTGCTGAATTACAAACACCATCAGGAAAGTAATGATAGTAGTGCCGGTGTTAATAACCAATTGCCAGGTATTGGAAAAATTGAAAACAGGCCCGGTAATACCCCAAATAATAATTACCAGAAATGCCAGTATAAAAGCAGTTGAGCTACCTGTAGCCTTGGTTATTTTGCTGGCAAATTTTTCGAAACCGGTGGAAAATTTATTTTTTATTTTCATAACAATTGATTTAAAGTTGAACTGTTTGTAGATTTACTTTGTCAGAATTAATTATTAAAATTAAATCATTTGGTTGTCTGGTATGGTTGAATTTACGGCAACGATAAAACGGTTTGGTTCACAAGGCGAAAAAACAGGATGGACTTATTTTGAAGTACAACCTGATCTGGTGCAGGAATTAAAACCGGGCAACCGTAAAGAATTTAAAGTAAAAGGCAGGCTGGATGCCCATCCTGTCAAAAGAGTGTCATTACTCCCAATGGGTGGCGGGCTGTTTATTTTTGTGCTGAATGCGGCTCTTCGAAAAGCTATTGGTAAAAAACATGGGGCAATGGTAAAAGTTCAGTTCACAGAAGATAAAAGTGAGTTTGTTTTCAATAAAGATTTTATGGATTGCCTGAATGATGAACCGACCGCTAAAGATTTTTTCCAAAGTTTAAATGGTTCTCATCAACGATACTTTAGCAAATGGATTGATGATGCTAAAACTGAACCAACCACGGTAAAGCGAATTACGATGGCTGTAAATGCTCTTTCTAAAAAATGGGGCTATCCGGAAATGTTACGAGCCTCGCAGGGAAAATAACACCTTGTACCCTAACGGGGAGGTGGGCAAACATAGTCGGGGCTTTTGGTGGTTCCGGCTTCTGACTGACCGGCAGATTTAAAGTTTAAGATACTACGATTTTTTTTATTCATACTACAGGTAAAAAAAGATAGTATGGATGCGGCTTTGACGGCTGAGGAACTAAAAATCCTTCTCTCCGATAATTTCTTTTATTTGCAGCATGATTTCCTCTTTAAAAGATTTTCGCAATCCTTTTTTTATCGGTGTAGCCGGTGTTGGTATGAGTGCTATTGCCCAATACCTGAAAGGCATTGGCAAAACTGTTTCCGGCAGCGACCGTTTTTTTGCCCCCGGTGTATATAATGAAGTGCAGGAGAAATTAGAAGCAGAGGGTATTCGCTGTTTTGTGCAAAACGGTGAAGGCATTACTGAATCAACTGACCTCATTGTAGTATCAACAGCAATAGAAGATACGGTGGCAGAAGTGCAGAAGGCAAAGCAATTGAATATTCCGATAATGCGACGATCAGAATTGCTGTCTTTGATTGCATCCAGTAAGAAAACAATTGCAGTGGGTGGCACCAGTGGCAAGAGTACCACCAGTGCAATGCTGTTTGATATTTTAGAGCATGCCGGTTTTCAGCCAAGCATCATCAGTGGGGCAGGATTGATAAGTATTATTAAACAAGGAAAAATCGGGAATGCAAAAGTTGGAGCAGGCGAGTGGTTAGTAATAGAAGCTGATGAAAGCGACGGTTCCATTGTACAGTATAAACCAGAAATCGGGTTATTGCTGAATATAGATAAAGACCACCAGGAAATAGATGAATTGATGAATGTATTCGGTGTGTTTAAGAATAACAGTAAGAGTTTTGTGGTGAATCAATCGCATCCGCTGGCGCAACAACTTTCACAAGAAGTGCAACAGGATTTTTCTACCGATCCCGATATCTATGCAGGATACATGGCTACGGATTTTAAACAGTCTGGATTTAATATTCAATTTTTAATTCACGGTATTCCATTTTCCATTAATACTGCTGGCAGGCATAATATGGAAAATGCTTTAGCTGCTGTTACTATTGCAAATGGAATAGGTGTAAGCCTTGAAACCTGTGCAGAAGCATTATGGGGTTATGAGGGCATCTATCGCCGTCACCAGGTATATGGCAAAAAGAATGGCGTATGGTTGATTGATGATTATGCACATAACCCTGTCAAATGTGCTGCTGCTATTGAAGCTTGTCAGCCTGTTTCGCCAAAAGTTATTGCCTGGTTTCAGCCTCATGGATATAAACCTACGAAATTTTTACAGGAAGATTTTGTAAAAGAAATTGCAAAGGCGTTGCGGCCGGAAGATGAAATCTGGATGAGTGAAATTTTTTATGCCGGTGGCACTGCGGTAAAAGATATTTCAGCCAATGACCTCATCAATGATTTAAAAAGATTAGGCAAGCAGGCATTTTTTGTAGAAAATAGAAACGATTTCTTAACAAAAATCCGTCCCCATCTTACTGATAACTGCGTACTATTATTAATGGCAGCAAGAGATCCATCGCTGGAACAATTTGCCAAACAAACCTGGCAGAACTTGTAAAGTAAATAAATCAGGAAGCAAACCCGATAGCTACCGGGTCAGCTACATTCTCCTTCGTTACCGGCAGGAACATATACCAGCACAAGGCCATTAATAAGCCCGGATGCGAGGTATCGGATAGCTGTTTGTCTTTTGTAAAATGTACCTCTGCATTTCCTTCTTTGGTACTAAGACCGCAGGTTACAAAAGGATTTTCTTTAGATTCTTTATACAACACTAATTCTGCCAATGGATTATTATGTGTAGTGTAGAAAAAACGTTGATTATTAACATCAATAAAATTTTCTTTATTCTCCTGACCTAATTCGCCAATCTTTACACCATACTCATTTCGAAGAACAACTTTATTACGGAGAAAGCCTTCTTTGCGGATAAGAAAAACTCTTTTCTGTTTATCACATTCCACTCTTGCTGTGTTGGAAAAAGGATTTAAGATCAGCGTAAGTAGTTTCTTATCATCTTTGTACAGGTGGTAAGTTTCGTTGTTAGAAGTGGAGGCAACTGATTCCCATCTCATAGTTTTAGTTTTAAGTAGTGCAATTTGGACAGAGAAAATACAATCGTTTTAATTAGTAACGACTACTTAACCTAAAATTAATATTAACTTCATATTGGAATACTTTGGGTGCATAAACTGTGTAAAATCTGGCAGTAATGCACATTTTAGCTTTAAAATGTTTAAGTATTAACAATGAATACACTGAAAGAACGAGACAGAAAATTCCTGGAAATGGCAATAGAATTGTCAAAACAGGGAATGGAAAGTGGCCACGGCGGTCCTTTTGGCTGTGTTGTCGTACAGGGAGATGAAATTGTGGGTGAAGGCAATAATATAGTCACTTCCTCTAACGACCCGACTGCACATGCCGAGGTGGTGGCTATTCGCCATGCTTGCGAAAAATTAGGTACTTATCAATTAACTGATTGCGAAATCTACACGAGTTGTGAACCCTGCCCGATGTGTCTCGGTGCTATTTATTGGGCCAGGCCAAAACGTGTAGTATATGCAAACACCAGGGAAGAGGCGGCGGAGGTAGAATTTGATGATGAGTTTATTTATAACGAGATCAACGCAAAAATGAGTGACCGAAAAATTCCATTTGTTCATCATCCGCATCCAAAGGCGAAAGAAGTATTTGATGCCTGGAAAAAATGGGATGGCAAGAAAAAATACTAATCGTTATTGATCATTCGCCGGATTACAATATAGCAAAGTACTACCAGCAGTATTAATATCAGTATGGAAATATATAACCAGGGCTGGTCTTTTATTTTCATCTTTTCCCGCTGCTTTTTTTTCTTTTCTGTTTTCTTTTTCAGGTCACGGTTTAGCATCTCCACCATGTATTGCAGTTGCTCTTTGTCTTTAATTTCCTGCAAACCATCAACGGCATCTTCGTCAAACTCATTTTGTAAAAGCTGCTTTTCCACTTCATGTTTCTTTTCTTCAGATAGTTTGCCTTGCAGGTAAAGCAACAGTGTTTCCTGGTCAACGTCTGTGGACAAATTGGATAATATGTCTTTATAATTTTCTGACATTTTTATTTCTTGTTCATTTCCCTGTCTGCCGGAAGGCAGATTCACTTAATTTTTTCTCGATTAATATTTTTAAGTTTCGTTTGCCGTTCTGGATATAGCTTTTTACCTGAAGCATACTGAAGCCGGTTTCGTCACTCACTTCCTGGTAGCTTTTCTTTTGAAGATAAAACAAAGTTACACATTGCTGCTGCTCCGGGTTTAGCTCTTTCAATGCCAGTTCCATAAGTTCAAGAGTGTGGTCATTGGCCACTAATGCCTGCAGGTCGGTTTCGTCTTCAGGCTTAGTAGTTAGCTTATCACTTATCTCGGCTGTAATTTTTCCCTGCCTCTCCCTCAGCTTCATCAAGCAGTGGTTTTTGGCTACCATATACAGCCATGATTTGAAATACTCTACTTTGTATTTCTGTAGTTCCTGTATCACTTTCAAAAAGATCTGTTGCACACTGTCTTTCGCTTCTTCTTCATTTTTTAAATACTTCATGCTTACACCAAGCAGTAGCAGGGTGTATCGTTGCAGTAAAATGCCCAACCATTCATTATTATGGTCGGCATAAAACTGTTCGAGCAGTTCCTTGTCGGTTATATGCTGGTATTTGTCAGCTTTCACTGTTGAAAAATAGCTATTTGTTGCCAGTAAGATGCAGGGTTTAAATAATTCAATAAAACCTGTTGCTATAACTTGCAATTCAATCGTAAATATTTCAAAGGAAAAAGGATATTTTCGAAATTCAAACTTTGAAGCCTTCCCGCAGGGGAGGTTTGGAGGGGCTAAAACTTTATCAAAATGGAATATGCGGTTATAGCAGTACCGGCGGCACCCATTCGGCGCAAACCGAATCACCGGAAAGAAATGGTAAGCCAATTATTATTTGGAGAGTCAGTAAAAGTGCTGAAGACAGAAGGAAGTTTATGGGTTAAGATCAGGAGCCTCCATGACGGTTATGAAGGCTGGATGACAAACACAATGTTGCAACAAGTTGATGAAAAGGTGGCTAAATCGACCAATCCTTTTGCCACAACAGACATGCTGAGTATAATTTCGATTGCCGACGAGCAAATGAATATACCCGTTGGCTCATCATTGCCCTTTTTTGAGAATGGGAAAGGGAGATTAGGTAATGTTGATTACAGCTTTTCCGGTCATTATTTTAAACGGGATGAACAGCGGCCCTCTGCCGAATTGGTAAAACAGCTAAGTGAAAAATGGTTAAATGCACCTTATTTGTGGGGAGGCCGTACTCCATTGGGAGTTGATTGCAGTGGTTTTGTACAGGTAATATTCAAGTTAATGGGAATTGACCTGCCCCGTGATGCATGGCAGCAGGCACAGGAAGGAAAGACGGTGAAAAAATTTGCTGATTTACAACCCGGAGATCTGGCCTTTTTTGATAATAAAGAGGATATTGTTCATGTCGGCATTTTGCTTGGCGATGGGATTGTTATTCATTCATCAGGTAAAGTGAGGATAGATGGGATTGATAAAAAAGGGATTACCAATAAAAAAACAGGCTCACCAAATATATGTTTAAGGGCTATCAAACGGTATTGGTAGATATGCCTGGTTGTTCTTCATAAGAAAACGGACAGTAAGTACCACTATGTTTTCTTTTTTATCTGCAGAACTGGTCCAGGCAACAGTAAGCGGCGAAAAAATCATCCCGCCATAAGTATAGTTAATTATCATACCAGATTTTCCACTTGCATGTTTCAAGTCTTTTTGTGCAGCTAACTCCAATCCTTTTTTAAGGCGGCTGTTTAATTTGTCAAACTCTTTTTTTACATCTTTAAAACCGTCTTCCCCCGGTGGGGCATAGCCAACCAACTGATAAATAAAATACCTGACAGGTGTGGGTGATAAACTGTCAGGATACTCTAATCGTTCAGCCAACACCACTTTACAGTTTATTGTGGGAAAGAAAAAAGGCGAATGTGTGGCATAAATGCCCTGGAGGAAAAAAAGGGTAGAGTCTGTCGTTTTAATAACCTCTTTTTGAGAAAGCAAGGGATCGTTGATGAGTTTATTTAAGAACTTGCTGAATTCGGTTTTAAAAGGATCGTGGCGGAAATACTGTTCAGTAGCCTTGTAAAAGGGTTGCGAACAGATTGTTTGCCATAATAGAGAAAGAAGTATGAATAGTTTTATTTTCATAAGATGCTCTTCACCCATTTTACAATCATTATATCCCAACTCAACATCTTGAAAGCTGTATAAAAAAGAATAACAGCAAAAATCTTTTTCAGCATGGCCTGGTCTATTGCTATGGCCAGTTTGCTGCCAAAGAAAGCTCCAACTATAAATCCGGCACTAAGTAGGCCAACGATTTTTAAATCAATTGGTGTTCCGGCTTTTTGACATTGATGATAGTAATATAATGATGCGAGAATGACAACCGGCAACGTAAGCACTGCCAAAGAAGTGCCCTGTGCCTGGTGTTGCGTATAGTTCATAAAAAAAATAAGGGCCGGCACCATGATGATACCGCCGCCAACGCCTACTAATCCACTCAGCATACCGGCAGCAAGGCCTATCAGCAGTGCTGTTATTATTAATTGAGTTGCCATAGTATGTTTTTGATTGGTTTCCATCAATTATTGCTCGAAGGTCTGTTTGTACAGTTCAACTGCTTCATTAATAATTCTATACGCAATTAACTGGTCCTGGAAATTATCAATAGCCACTTTTTTATTCTCCAGCACTTTATATTGTTCAAAGAAATTTTTTAGCTCCAGCAAAAAATGATGGGGAAGGTCTTCCATCCGGCATATATGATTAACGGAAGGGTCTTTAGCAGCTACCGCAATTATTTTATCATCCACTTGGCCGTTATCTATCATTTGCATATTGCCAATTACATTGGCTTCTACCAGGCAAAGCGATTGAATAGATTGAGAGCAGAGTACTAAAATATCTAACGGGTCACCATCCTGTCCCAGTGTTTGGGGAATAAAGCCATAGTTAACCGGGTACTGAAATGATGAATAAATTACTCTATCTAAGCGAAGCAGCCCGGTATCTTTATCCACTTCATATTTTGATCTTGATCCTTGTGGAATTTCAATCAATGCATTTACAGTTGCCGGAGATTTCTCACCAAAGTGGGCACCATGCCAGGGATGTTTAACCGTAAGCATTTATTATTGATTTATATTATCTAGTGTTAAGTTAAGTATGTTTTGGCGGGTTATTTTTGCCACTGAAGCACAGAAACACTGATTAATATTTTTTATTGAATAAGTTTATTCATCCGCCTCTTTAAGGTTAACATAACACTA
>JBKJIX010000063.1:0-8831 GCA_046598205.1 Chitinophagaceae bacterium | reverse complement strand
TTCAAACTTGTTATTTAATGCAACGTCTGTAGCATTAAAGTCAAGGTAGCTTTCCGGCTTTTTTGTTGGTTCGTTTCTTTTTGGGGTAGTGGAAACTGTTGGATTTGTGGTTGGTTTATTGGTAACTGGTTTAGTCGTTACCGGGTTATCAATAGGTTTATTGTTTTTTGCTATTTCATCTGCCTTTCTTTTAGCCTCTGCTGCTTCTGCTTTTGCCCTTGCTTCTGCTGCTTTTTTAGCCGCTTCTATTTCCCGGCGTACGATAGCCGTTATTGCATTTTTCAGATCTTTATCCTTTTTCTTTTTGGCGGTAATTTCTTTTGAAAGGTCTTTTTCCTTTAATTTAAGCTGGTTTACAATTACATTTTTTTCCTTTTTTTGAACTGCTAACTCTTCCACTTGTTTTGTCTGGTTACCCAATGCCACATTCTTTTGTTGCTTTCTTCCCAGTTGTTGCTCTTTACGCTGTGCTATCAATGTCTGGGTCTCCAGTATGGTGCCTACTTGTTTTTCCCGGTAGGACCGGTAGCTTTTTAGGTAAGCAATTCTTCTGATAGCATCATTAAAACTGTTAGCAGAAAAAATAAAATTTAAATAATCATAATTGCTTCTGTTCTTATAAGCATATATCACTGTTTTGGCATATTGAGATTTCAGGGTATCTACCTGTCTTTGTAAGCGGTATATCTCCAGGTTGCTCAGGTAAATATCATCATCTATACTTTTTAACTCTTTGCTGATACTACCAATATATTGCTCCTGTAGTTCCATCTTCCTTTTAAGTATATTAAGCTGACCCAGCGTCTGTTTGGTCTGCCCTTTTACTTTATTATACTGCGACTGTATATCATTCAGTTCTTTCTGAATTTCTTTTCTTTCCCGTTCTAACTGGGATTTGTCCTGTGTGGGTTGTGCATGAGCAACGCTGGCAATACCTGCAATAAATAAAAAACTGATGAAGATTTTTTTTCTCATAGTTATATGGGATATGATGTTAAAAAACAGGGTGCGGAATAGTTACCGGATAACGGCAAGATGCAAAATAAATTTTATTCCACTAATTCTGCGTATAATTTTTAGGCACAGAGAAGGGAAAACTTAACGTTTCATTAAACTCATGCTGCTTAAAATACAATTTTATATTCAATTTCTTTTTTTCAGTAACACTAATGTTTCGCTTTGTCGAGAAAAGGACCTCATTGTTAGTTTCGTAATCAGTATAGGTCAGGTAACAGCTTCGCCTGGTTGCTGTGTCAGCATCTTCAAGCTTGCTGTTCAAAAGTCGTTTATCGGTCTCCCCGATTGTAAGCAGGTTACTGAAAAAAGTCCCGTAAGATTTCAGCATAATATTATTTCCTGTTTTATTGTAGGAAGTAATGTTAGAATCAAGAAATACGGGATTGCCCAGTAATAAATTCTGTAAGGTGCGAAGGTCAAGTGGTAACGCTGTTATTTCCTGAAGGAAAGAAATACTACGGGCAGTATAAATCTTGTCTTGCTTATAAAGCAGTTTTACTGAGTCTTTGGTGATATATGCTCTTACTCCTTCTATGCCAAGCGGTCCGGTGAGTAATAACCAAATTACACTATCACGGTACATTCTTATATGTGCATTAGCATTGATATTTTTCCCGTCCGCATCCTTGTAATCAAGTTCAATTTTTCCGGAGAACGTAGTGAAAGTAATATAATTTCCAAGTATTTTTTTATATACTTCCTTAATAAAAGCAGCTGAATCGGCTTTTCCATTGTATGCCGGTAATTGTACTACCGCAACTACAGCTGTATCTTTTATGACCACTGGTTGTTGTATTTTTTTTGCCGAATGACAGGAACAAAACAGGCTGGTGATTGCAAGAAAGAATATAAATAATCTGCTCATTATAAAATTTTACTGTTTGCCTGTATGGCCGAAGCCACCGGCATTTCTTCCGGTAACTTCCAATTCGTCAACTTCTTTCCACACACCTTTATCCACCTGTTGAATAATCATCTGCGCAATACGGTCTCCGGGCTGTATGACCTGTTCCTGTTGCGAAAGGTTGATTAATATAATCTTAATTTCTCCCCTGTAATCAGCATCTATTGTGCCGGGAGTATTCAGACAGGTAATTCCCTGTTTAATCGCCAATCCGCTCCGGGGACGTATCTGGGCTTCATATCCATCGGGCAATTCTATAAACAATCCTGTCGGTATCAACGCTCTTTCAAATGGTTGCAGGCTCTGCGGCACATCCAGGCTTGCCCTAATGTCCATTCCCGATGAGCCTGTTGTTGCATATTGAGGTAATGCATTAGACGAGTGGTTGACTATTTTTATTTCGATAACGGCCATTGTTACAAAGATACTGCGACACTTGATTACCTGTTGTTGGATTGAAGATGTTTGACTTTATTATCAATCTGATTAAATTTTTCGCAGCAATACTGTTGCCGAAGCCATCAATCCTTCCTCCCGGCCAACAAAACCTAATTGCTCCGTGGTAGTGGCTTTAATAGAAATGTCTTTTTCTGTTGCTCCTAATAACTCTGCAATAGCTTTTTGCATTTGAGCTACATACGGTTTAATTTTTGGTGATTGCAGGCTGACAGTACTGTCAACGTTTACTACTGCATATCCTTCCATGGCTATCAGGGCGGCGGTTTTTTTTAATAAAATTTTGCTATCAATATTTTTATATGCTGCATCCGTATCAGGAAAATGAACGCCTATATCTCCAAGGCAAAGTGCCCCCAGCAATGCATCGCAAATGGCATGAAGCAACACATCCGCATCACTATGCCCCAAAGCTCCTTTATGATGAGGAATCTTTACTCCGCCAAGCCACAGATCCCGGCCTTCAACTAATTTATGGTAATCAACTCCTGATCCTATGCGATATGACATACTGCAATTTTATTTTTACAAATATCACTAATACCAATTAGACTTTAAAAGTAAACCACTATAAATGGGCTTATTATATTATAATTTGCACACGGATGACACGGACTAAACGGATAAACACAGATTTTTCTGCTTTGCAGAAATCCAGGATTTTGATTTATCAAAAAAATCTGTGTTCATCTATCCAATCTGTGTCATCCGTGTGCAAAATGTAGTTTTAATGTCTAAATGGTATAAACCATTTCGTCATCCCTAAGTTTCGTACAAGCAGTTTGGAAAGGCTATAAAAAAGTATCCCGTCCCGATTGATTCGGGACGGGATACTTTTAAAGAGTTCTTAGTAATTATTTGGTTTTGTTATCGCTGCTCAGATCAAATAATATTGAGAAACGAAGTGTATTTGATAACGGATTGCGGCTAACACCACTTCCTGAAGGAAGCAGGTAGGCAAAGTTGAATCCGAAAACATTATACCTAAGACCTAAACCAGCAGTGAAGTAACGACGGTTTCCTTTTTCTCTGCTTTCAAAGAAATAACCTGCACGAAGAGCAAACTGGTTGTTGTACCAATATTCACCACCCAATGAAAGTTGGAATTCTTTTATTTCTTCACCAAATCCATCAGGAGCATCACCAAATGAGCTGAACCAGCTTCCGATTACACTTTTCTTTCTGTAGTCGATCAGACCTTGTGCATCGCCTTCAGCAGGAGGAGTAGGTACTAATAATTTGTTTATTTCTAAACCGAAATTAATTGAATTTTGAGTATTGATGTTTTTCCTGTAGTTAAATCCAACACCAAGGTTTGCAGGAATGAAATCTTTAGCATCTGCATTATCCGTATAAGATATTTTAGAACCGAGGTTAGATAAAACCGCACCCCATGCAAAACCGGTACCATCAGCTTTTCCATGGTGATAATATCCGATGTCAGCAGCTACAGCACCACCAGTTTTGTAGGTAGTACTTCCAACTGTTGTTCCACCTGCAAGGTTAGAGCTAATATACTTTAATGTAACACCGATTCCATTTTGAGCATTTAATCTGCGGGAATAACCAACATCAATACCGAATTCCCTTGGGCGGAAGGTTCCGAATTCATTTCCAAGGTTATCAGTAAATGTAATGTTACCAAGGCTGAAATAACGAAGTGATGCATGAATAGCCTGGTCATCACTCATTTTATAAACTCCGGATATGGAAGCAAGATAAACATCATTTACCAGGTCTTTTAACCATGGAGTATAAGTGGCAACTATACCGCTATGTTGGTTAAAAGCTACTTTACCCACATTCCACAATCCGGAAACTGCATCAGGAGTGGTAGCAACTCCCATATCTCCCATACCGCCTGAACGGGCATCTGGTGAAATACGAAGAAAAGGAACAGCGGTTGTAACCACATTAATTGGATCAACCTGGGCTTTCAAAGTAGATGATAAACCACTAAGTAACAGGAGTCCGGCGGTCAGTTTTAAAGCAGTTGGTCTCATTAGTATTTTTTTTATTAATGGTGTAAATATAGAGGTTTTGAATAAATACAAACCTAAAATAGAGAATTTTATCTGAAACAAAAAAATCGTCTATTTCCAATGATTTTCAGGGGGTTTTTGTCTTTTTTGTTGGCCCTGATATTAGAGATTTCAGTGAACGTTGACACATTGAACGTCTTCGTTAACATTTTATTGTATTTCGTAAATATAAGAGCTATTAATCACCGGCCTATTCCCGATTATCCGGCTTGTGCGATTGCTGTTGCCTTTTGCAGCAATTCGGGATCTTTTGAACCTGTTTTAAGGGCCACTTTTATATAATTCCGGGCCTTTTCTGTTTCATTTTTTTTGAAATTTGCCCAAGCCAACGCCTGGTTCACATCAATATTCAGGGGCCGCTGTTTATACTCTTTTGTGCCCTGTTCAATGGCGTCGTTATACATACCGGCTTTTGAATAAATCCTGCACAATTCCAGAGATACTGTGTGACCTGATTTCTCGTCTGCACCGAGCATAGTTATTACCTCCAGGTATTTATTTTTTGCCTTTTGGCTATCTCCCTGCAATTCATAAATATCCGCCATCTCTTCATGAAAAGAAAACTCCGGCATTATTTCAGATGCCTGTTTCAACAGGTCAAGTGCTTTAGGATAGTTTTTCCTGGCTTTTTCCACTTTTGCCAAACCTTCCATTGCGAATGCATAGCTGGGTCTTATTTCAAGAATATCCTGGTATTCCTTTTCCGCTTCATTCCATTTACCCGTTTTTTCGTACAGATGAGCTAATGTTTTTTTGCTCCAGCAATACGGCTCAGAACCCGGAAGCCCGGCCTGCACCGCCATCTTCATAGCTTCAATGGCACCGGGGTAATCGCCATAAATTTCCCTCAGATAAGATGCCCTTGAGTAAGATTCCAACGAAGGTTTTAATGCCTGCATCTTGTCAGATACTTTTACCGCCTCTTCATAATTGCCCAATTCCACATTTGCATCTACCAGCACACCATATATGTAGGCATTATCAGGGTTAATATTTTTAGCTTTTTCAGCCAGCATCTTTGCCTCATCAAACTTGTGCTGCGACATTTTTACAGATGCCTTATAAACAAGAGCTTCAAAATTTTTACTATCCATTGCCAGCACACCATCAAGGATTTTTGTAATAGCAGGGTAGTAATAAGGATGCTCCCCGGTTATTCTTGCTTCCGACATATAAATCACTGCTATCTGCAATCTTGATTTTAGATCGTTTGATTGTTTAGCAATTTTTTGATTTAATTCTTCCACTTTTGTTTTTGTCTTCTGCCATTCTTCTGCTTTTGCCAATTCACCTTTTCTTTCAAAAAGCGGTGGAATGGAGAGATCGTTTGCTACAGTTGCGGAGCTATTATCCGCAGCTTTTGATTTACAACTGCTGTTCACTGCTGCCATTGTGAGCAATGCTGCAAAGAGCAGTAGTGAATGTTGTTTGAAATAATTCTTTTTCATAATCCTACTTTTTGGTATAGTTGGTTAAAATAAACTGGCAGGGAGACAGGTTTTATCTCCCTGCATAATTGGTTATTGTGTTTTTAATACTTGTACGGCCTTGTATCCTTTTCCATTTACAAACAACCTGGCGAAATAAATACCTGTTGCAAGTCTTGCTTCATTCACTGTTACAAAATGCAAACCGGCTGGTCTTGTACCCTGGCTTATTTCTTTCACCACTTGTCCTGAGGCATTATAGAATTGTATTTTCACATCACCGGGTGCAGACATTTTATAATGGAAAGTTACGGATGACTGGAACGGATTGGGATAAGCTAATAAATTACCTTCTGGTAAAGTAAGTCCCAGTGTTGGATTTGCAGGTGCTGAAAAGCTGTTACCTGTAAAACCTCTCCAGGGATTTTGTACAAAAGGAAAACTCGTTTTAAATGTAGTATCATTCTTAGTAACACCAGCATTAAAAGAAAGTACACTTATAAGATTGGGAGTAACGGGGCTTCCGGTACCGGGATAATCATCATACCATAAACCGATAGCGGCAAGTACAACACCACCCACAGCCTGCAATTCAATCGTTGTTACATCATCTTCTAATCTTCTTCCGTTCGGAAATCCATCCATGTTTGGAATAAATTGAAGACTGGCATTAGTGTTATATGCAGGATCAGTTAATCCTAACACAGCAGCCTGCACTATTCCCAGCGAACTGAACTTTGGATCGTTTCTTGGTGTGGCAGGCACCGCCATATTTAATCTCAGTGCATCACTTAACGATGGAAGAAAATTATTGATAAATGGTTTTCCTGCAGCTAATGGATTGCCGCCTTTCCCCGTTGCTAACTGGTAGGGTCTCAGATTAGGAACACCCGTATAAAATGCGGGCAGAATATCAACAGCCCTTGGACTTGAATTATTTGGTAAAAGAATTGTTCCGAAAATTGCATCATCCAAAGCCGTACCTGCTACAGCAGCGGAACCTTTTAATGGCCATAAACCAGGTTTTCCGTTTCTGAAATCAAATGCACCCAGCGAATTTGTTTGAATACGAAGCGGGGCTAAACCCGGCACTGCTCCACCGAACTGTGAATTGTCCATATACAAAGCCAGCTCAGGATTTCTGAAGAAAGGAACAAATGCACCATCACCGGTGTAAGGATTAGTTCCATTCCAGGTGTCTTTGCTTCCAATAGGAATAACAGCTTCATTCGTTAATGGCATACCAAGTCTTGATACCTGTACCCAGCTTCCTGAAACAGTTGGTGCAGCACCCGTAGTACTTAATGTTGTTATTTGTGGACGGCTTGCAGAAGCCCATACTCCAATGGTATAATCACCATCCAGTATATTAGCCGCTTGTGCTACTGTCTTTCCATCTTTTTGCAAAGTGGACACAGGAACTTCTAATACTATGGAGTGGCAATTGAATTTTGCCAGACCATCTCTTGCACCTTGTGCTGCGGTGCGAAAACCACCTACATCAAATGCGCCACCAAGGTCAACAAAGAAAGGATCATCAATAGGACCGCAAAAAATTCTTTCGCCAGTCGTTGCTGTTGTAATAGCCGACTGTACCAATGCCTGGTAAGTGGGTGAATTTAAACCAACACCCGATTGGATAGAACGGGGTCCGATATCAGTAGGAGGAACAATTCCACCTGTTTTGATAACCGCAAAAGTGCTACCACCATTAATGCTTCTTTCGCAAGTGTACGTTGTCTTCAGGTTTTCTTTACCTAAGCGAATATTAAAAAATGTAGTAGGGTCCTCATTGGTTTGCTGAAAAGTGAAACGATAAATAATATCATCTCCAGTCGTGGAGGTTTTATTATCTATATGAATCTCGTAGCGGATATTAGTACCAAACGAATACCAGTTGGGGCCACCAGCCGGATGTTCAAAAGGAATATAATTAGCAATAAGAATAATTTTCTCTGCATCTGTCGGGCTTTTAAAAGCATACAGATCAGTATTATCAGCCAACGGATCGTTGGAGATTAATGGAGCTTCCCGGTGTGATGAGGCCATCACAGTCAGTTGCATTGAGCAGATAGCTGCTACAAGTACCGTTGCTATTTTTATATATTTTTTCATAATCAGTTATTTCAAATTTTTAAAATGATGATTTATCAGAACCTTGCTTTTATAGTATAATCAAATCCTCTCCACGGATTCTGTACATAAGGGAATGTTGTACGAAACGTAGTATCGTTTTGTGTAGGACCTGATTTAAAACTGATAGTACGAACCAGTTTATTCGTAACAGGGCTTCCGGTTCCCGTAAAATCATCATACCACAAACCTATTGCTGCTAATGCTACACCACCCACGGCTTGTAATTCAATAGTAGTTACATCATCTTCCAATCTTCTTCCATTAGGAAATCCATCCATGTTAGGAATAAACTGCAGCATGGTAGATCCGTTATAAGCAGGGTCTGTTAATCCAAGTACCGCCGCCTGTATAATACCAAGCGAACTAAACTTAGGGTCTGTTCTTGGTGTAACAGGTACGGCCATATTCAACCGCAGCATATCACCTAGTGTTGGTAAAAAATTATTGATGAAAGGCTTTCCTGCCGCCAGCACATTATTGTTTTTGCCAGTAGCTAACTGGTAAGGAGCAAGGTTTGGAACACCTGTATAAAATATTGGGAGAAGGTCAACAGCACGGGGGCTTGTTGCATTGGGTAAAAGTATTGTTCCGAAAATTGCATCGTCTAATGCAGTTCCTGCAAGGGCTGGTGAGCCTTTCAGTACAAACAAACCGGGTTTACCATTTCTGAAATCATAAGTACCTAATGAACGGGTTTGAATCCTTAAATCATTTAAAGAAGGAACTGCACCACCAAATTGTGAACTGTCCATGTATAAAGCCAGTTCAGGATTGTTGAAAAAAGGAGCAAACTGCAAATCGTTATTATTATAAGGAGTAGTAGCATTCCATTTGTCTTTACTGCCAATC
>JBKJIX010000195.1:0-6764 GCA_046598205.1 Chitinophagaceae bacterium | reverse complement strand
CATTACTCAAACAAAATCCCGCCAACGAAACGACAAACCCCGGCGTACAAAATCCGCATTGTGTAGCACCGCAATCAGCCATAGCTTGTTGCACAGGGTTTAATGTGTCGGGAAAGTTTATTCCTTCAATGCTTACAATATGTTTGCCCTGTGCATTACCTATCGGCATCAGGCAGCTTGTCATTGATTCATATTGCAATTCGCTGCCAATTATTTCACCAACCAAGATGGTACAGGCGCCACAATCACCTTCCCGGCAACCAATCTTTGTTCCCATCAGGTGTTGATGATAACGGATAAAATCAAGCATCACCATACCGGGCGACAGGTTGGTGGCAATCGTTTTTTCGTTTAGTATAAACTCTATCAAGCTATCTTTATGATTGACCTTTAAAGTTAGAATAAAACAACGTAACTACTACATAATAAGCAAGCACTAATAATTGAAGAGTTTTAATAATAAAGAAGTTTCTTATACCCGTTTAGGGGATAGTGGTATTTACTATCGGCTTATAGCAATCTGGGTTCTTTGCGAAGCTATGCTTGGTGGCATTATTCACGGATTTAAAATACCCGTATCGGGATTAGTGGTTGGCAGTTGTGCCGTTGTTTGTATCTGCCTCATTGCCTGGTATGCACCCAATAAGGGAGCCATTATCAAAGCCACTATTATTGTTGCCATATTTAAAATGATGCTGAGTCCGCAGGCGCCACTACCGGCTTACATCGCTGTTTTTTTTCAGGGCTTGCTGGGTGAATTATTGTTCTGGCGGCGACGGTTCTTTATGCTGTCCTGTATTATATTAGCGGTGCTTAGCTTGCTGGAATCAGGATTGCAACGCATATTAATGCTGACGATTGTATATGGCAACGACCTCTGGAAAGTAATTAACAGCTTTATTAATGGATTGACAAAACAAAAAACTTCGACCAACTATAGTTTATTGATTGGCACTGGTTATGTGTTACTACACCTCATCACCGGGTTATTTATTGGCTGGTGGGCTTCCTTGCTGCCAAAGCGGATTGAAAAATGGAGTAAAGAGGAACGGTATAAAATAATCATAGACGATGCTGCGGCTATCAGCTTGCCTGCCTCATCACCGAAGAAGAAACGGTTTAAAAAAGGATTGTTTATAATCTGGCTATTGCTGATCGCCTTATATGTGCAATCCTATTTTAAAATCGGCACACCGATTTTGCCTTCGCATATTTCGCTGAAGATATTATTACGGTCACTTATTATTGTACTGGGCTGGATATTTATTGTTGGACCGCTGCTAAAACAATTATTGCATTGGTGGTTAAAGAAAAAACAAACCCAATCGCAACAGGAAATACAACAGGTACTGCAACTATTACCCGTAACACAACAATTGCTAAAACAAAGCTGGAAACAATCTGCCGGTAATAAAGGTTGGAAACGATTAAGCACCTGGAGTAAAATAGTTTTAGTCAATTCACTTACTCCCCTCTCTTTCAGGAGAAGGGTCGGGGGTGAGGTCTATATACTTACAGCACTCATTCAAACGGGAAAAACAACATCTTTAATAAACTGGTCAGAAAAAAAAGAAGATGTATTCGGTATACTCACACCAGTAGTAAATGGCAAAAGAATGTTTATGGATGTCCACACCCGTCAACTATTCCGGATGGAAGCAAAAGAAGGTGAACGGGATGTATTAAACATTGGACGATTTGTATTCAGCAAAACCAACTTTAATAGAGCCATACAAATAATCCGTGATGCTATTAATAAAAATGGTTGGTTAGTAATTGATGAAATTGGCCCGATGGAGTTAAAAGGCGAAGGATTTGCAACAGTATTGAAAGAGGTAGTGCAACAACGAAAAGAAAATACTTTATTAGTGGTAAGGGAAGGTCTTGCAGAAAAAGTAAAAGAACATTTTCAGCTGACAAATGCAACTATAAGCAACAATATCTCAGTTATAGCAACCTGATACACCATTTTGCGAAGCAAAATTAATCTGTGTTAATCCATCCAATCCGTGTCATCGTCCGCCGCCATAGGCTATGGCCGACGGTGTCTGTGTTCCTGTATTAAAAAAGGCCGTCTCCTTAAAGACAGCCTCATAATATTTTTAACACATTTCCTTACAGAGTACTCATATCAATCACAAACCTATACTTCACATCACTTTTCAGCAACCGGTCATACGCTTCGTTAATCTGGTCCATACGAATCAGCTCAATATCAGAAACAATATTATGCTCCGCACAAAAATCCAGCATCTCCTGTGTTTCCGGAATACCACCTATTAAAGAACCGGCAATACTTTTTCTGCCGAATATGAGGTTGAAGGCCGGCACTGTTGCGGGGGCAGCAGGTGCACCCACACATACCATTACTCCACTGGTACGCAGCAGACCGAGATAAAAATTATAATCATGGTCGGCAGATACGGTATCTAATATAAAATCAAAATAACCCATTACCGATTTTATCTGTGCAGCATCACTGGTAAGCACAAACTTATGGGCACCCAATCTTTTCGCATCTTCTTCTTTAGAGGGAGTATGACTGAGCATCGTTACTTCTGCACCCATTGCCACTGCAATCTTTACACCCATATGGCCAAGACCACCTAATCCCAACACACCAACCCTTGTGCCTTTGCCTACTTTCCAGTGGCGTAGCGGCGAGTAAGTGGTAATGCCGGCACATAATAACGGAGCTGTGGCGGCAAGGTCCAGTTTATCAGAAATACGCAATACAAAATCTTCATGGGCCAGTATGGATTTGCTGTAACCTCCATGGGTGGCACCACTGCCATCTTTTTCCATTCCACCGTAGGTGCCTACCATTCCATTGCTGCAGTATTGTTCCAATCCGTCTTTACAATTATCACATTCCCGGCAGCTATCCACCAGGCAGCCGATACCGGCAACGTCACCGGCCTTAAATTTTTTAACATGGCTTCCCACGGCGGTTACCACTCCCACTATTTCATGGCCGGGTACTATTGGAAAAACAGTCATCCCCCATTCATTGCGGGCCGTATGTAAATCGCTATGACAAACGCCGCAATATTTTATTTCAATCTGCACATCATGTGGCTTCGGCTCTCTTCTTTCTATCGTTAAAGGAACTATCGGAGTGGTGGCACTTTGGGCACCATAGGCTTTGGTAGCTGACATAAATAATTATTTTCTTTTGAATATCAACAAATATAAATGGAAAAAGTTGGCCGGGAGATTAAAGAATTAATAATTGGCCGGATATTTTTTCGGCTGAAGGCAAAAACAAAAAACCCTATCCCGCATATCACGGGACAGGGCTTAATAGTGGTTTTTTTATTGCTGATTAATAGTGATGTCTATTGGGATAGTCACAGTCGTTATAATTGTTTTTATTATTAAACTTCGCATACAACATTCTGATGTCCCGTTGACGCTGATCTTCCAAAGAACGGATCAATCGTTGTTTTTCCCAGCGGCTCATATAAAAATTACTTTTTACCCGCTGAGTTTTGTAATCAAACTCCCGGTTGATCTGGTTAATCCGCATTTTTAATTTTCTGTCATTAGAGAAATAGCTGTTGCCATACCGGTCGTCGTTGTCGTTGTCGTAGGGATTATGGTTGACAGTAATGTCAATATCCTCATCAAAATCCCGGTGATCATTTTGTCGGTTGTCCCTGTTGCCGGGCTGTGCCTGGGCAGCAGCAAACATTCCAACTGCAAATACTAAAGTAAAAATCTTTTTCATAATGGTACGTTTTTAAAAGTGAATGAATAATGTAAATACGAGGCAAACAAAGAACCACTGTTTACAAAAAGAACGTTAATACACCACACATATATTTTTTCTATTTAACATTTTGTACTGCAAAAAATTAAGCAACGATAATCAGTATAAAAGAAAACTTACCTTTCGGGTACGAAAGAAAAAGTATAAACGCAGTAAAAATTAATAATGGCAGTTTATTTCAACGACCAGTTTGTAAACGATGAAGAAGCACTACTGCATGTGTCTGACCTTTCCATGCAACGGGGTTATGCGATCTTCGATTTTTTCAGAACAGTGAATGGTGTTCCGCTGTTTATGGAAGACCATCTTGATCGCTTTTATGCATCTGCTACCACCATGCACCTCACCATTAGCAAAAGCCGGGAAGAGATACGCAACATTGTGCAGGAGTTGCTTCAAAGATCATCCTTGCCCGAAGCAGGTATCCGGTTAATGCTCACCGGCGGTTATTCCACCGATACTTATCATCCGGTTGCCTCCAACCTGCTTATTACCTGCAATCCTGTAAAGACAGCTATTTCCAATGATTTTGAAAAAGGGTATTCAGTAATAACATACGAACACCAGCGACAACTGCCGCATGTCAAAAGCATCAATTATTTAATGGCCGTTTGGCTGCAACCGCTGCTAAAAGAAAAACAGGCGGATGATATGTTGTATTACAATAAAGAAAGCATCACCGAATTTCCACGAGCCAATGTGTTCATCGTAACGGCAGATAATAAATTAGTAACACCGGCAAACAACATACTCTACGGCATCACCCGTAAAAATATTATCAAACTGGCGGCTGGTATAATACCGGTGGAAGAAAGAAATATTCCGATAGAAGAACTTTTGCATGCCTCCGAAGTTTTTTTAACAGCCACGACTAAAAAAATAATCCCGGTAGTAAAAATAAATGATCAGCCCATTGGTAATGGCCGACCCGGGCCTATAACTACAAAACTGCTTGAAAAATTTTTAGAACGGGAAAAAGGTTAGCCACCCAATCGTAGAGAAGCATAAGAAAGAGTTTTATTACTGGTCTGTATTTTTTGTGTGGTTTGGTGTGTTTTCGTGGCAAAATTTTTTATGTCCCTTATCTCGTAAGCCGGTAAATAAGTAAAGCCGCCCGTTTAATGAGTTTGGGATACTCTTGCAGGTTGATGATCTCTCCCGGTGCATGTGCCCCACGGCCCGGTGCACCCAATCCATCTAAGCAATCAAGATACTGGGCCACATAAGAAATATCACCGGCACCTCTTGAGCCGGGGTCACCTGCTTTCACTTCCCCATAGCCGATAGCTACACTTATATCATTTACCATTTTCACTAACGCCCCATTACCGGCGGTGGGTGGCATAGAAGGAATGCCATCTTTAAAAAAAATGTTTGCATTGGTACCGCTTAGATGTTGCGATACAATCTGCCGCATATTCGTTCTTGCTTTTTCTTTTTGCTCTTCGGTCAAAAAACGTAGGTCACCAATCACCACTGTTTTGGGAGAAATGATATTCGTCTTACCCAACACATCTCCTTTTTGTGCAGCCGTATCATAATTTACTTCCGATCCGCCAATGAAAAGTCCGGGATTGAAAGTGAGGTATTGTTCTTTGCTTAATTTTTCCCTGAACTCATTGATGATGCGGGACGCTTCATAGATAGCACCAAAACCAGCCGAACCAAACATGCCGGATGAATGTGCTTGTTTGCCTTCCACTTCTAACCGCCATTCGCTGGAACCACGCCGTGCCGTGGCTACGGTAGATAAACCGGCTGCTGTTTCAAAAGCTAACGCTATATCATGTTTTTTGGCCCGTTCAATAAAATCTCCCCGGCTGATAGCTCTTGGGTAGCCTGCATTTTCTTCATCGCCGGTAAAGTAAACGGTAATGCTTACATTATCCAGCAATCCTTGTTTATGCAATGCTTTCAGTGCCGCTATTACCAGCACATCACCACCTTTCATATCGTTTACTCCCTGGCCGGTGGCCGTAGTATCGCTGAGTAGTGTAAAAGGATTGACGGGCATGTCCGGTTCAAATACAGTGTCGAGATGACCGATCAGGAATAATTTCTTTCCCTTCTTTCCTTTGCGGGTAGCCACCAGGTGGCCGGCTCTTTTCAGCGAATCAGGCATAGTGATCCATTCTACTGTAAAACCCAATGCTACCAGTTCTTTACCATACAGGTCACCCACTTTTTTCACCCCGTTTAAATTATAGGTACCGCTGTTGATGTTCACAGACTCTTTTAATAGTTGAAGACTGGCTGCATAATCCGTTTCTATATGCCGGAGTATCTGCTGTTCAGTTTTTGTTAATACCTGTGTACTGGCAGTAAGGGCAATTGTAAATAGAAGTAAAGTACTAACCCAATTTTTCATCATTTCATTTCTTTAGATAAGCAAGATAAATCTTTTGTTATCAAGTTCCGGGTCGTTAGCAGCAATTAACAGGACCGCCTTTATTGCTATGGCTGATAGCCTGTCCCGATGAAAATCGGGATACATGATAAGAAAACCCGTTCTTATAATATGTCGCAAATAAAAAGTGGCAATACTAAACCGGAACTGCTGGTATTTATATCTGCTTCATCACCTGTTAACTAAGTTAAGTACCGGTGAAGGCGGTTTTGCTTCAGTAATTTTAGCAGCTAACCGGGCAAATAAAGAGAATTATTTCACGGTTCATAAGATTTCCCCCTGCTAACTTTCATTTAACAATTAGCACCATTAATTAAGAGAAGCTGGCACCTGCTTTGGATAAAGGCAGTGGGTTTAATAATCAACCGGCTTATAATCATTCTTCTTTAGCTTTTACGGTTGGAAACTAAAGAGTCATTATTAAATAAAACATCATGAAAAAAATTTATACTTTTATTACAGCTGCATTCCTCGCTGCTACAGTGTCGGTTTCAGCTCAAAAAGTCTCACTTCGGGTAGATAATAATTACGAAGTCAAAATTGACGGACGTAATTATGGCAACAATGCAGTAATCCCCCGTTTAA
>JBKJIX010000149.1:0-6460 GCA_046598205.1 Chitinophagaceae bacterium | reverse complement strand
GTTGAAAAAAATTAGGGGGCAATCTAATTGACTGCCCCACTAAGCAGGCTGGCAAAAGCCGCCTAAAACACAAAAATAAATAATTCAAATCACTTGGTTCTTAACACAGAATCTCTGTGCGAAATGTATTTTTTGTCGCACAGAGGAAAAAGAGAGAAAGAGGATGCTTCGCACTGTTTTCTCCTTTTCACTTTCTTCTCTGTACGAGATAGCTACTTTGCATAGTTATTGAATAGCCGGGTTATTCCATTTTTAATAACTCTTCATTAAAATTTATTAAAAGACCAACCTGTAGATTAGAAAGCCTCAGGTGATTTAGTAATTTCTTTTTAAAAAAGGGTGTAACTTTTTCTACTGATTTTAGCTCAACAATTACCTGTCTTTCTACTAATAAATCTAACCTGAAACCAACATCCATTTTTATTTCTTCAAAAATTACAGGAAGCGGTACTTGTCTTTCAGAGAGGATACCTCTTTTTGTTAGTACATAATGGAGAACCTCCTCATATACAGATTCTAGTAACCCTGGTCCCAATTGTTTATGAATTTTGATTGAGGCATCAATTATTTCCCCGGTTATCTCATTTATTTCCATATGTATTTCTCTTTCTCTCTTTTTTCTCTGTGTGATGTGTATTCCTCATTTTTTCACAGCGATGATACCGGCGAAATTATACCATTTAAAAAACACCTCGCAATGAGCAAAACCTTTATCACGCAGCAGTGTAATGTTTTCGCTTAGTTTATAAGGCACCAGCACATTTTCCAACGCCTCTCTTTTCTGAGAAATTTCCATTTCACTATAATTATTACGGCGTTTATAATTATAATAATATTCAATAAATTCACGGTTGAAATTGCTTTCTTCCGCCAGGATCTTTTCTACCAATATCAAAACACCACCGGAATTTAATCCATCATAAATATTTTTTAGCACTTGTTCCCGGTAAATAGGCCGCACAAACTGAAGCGTAAGACACAATACAACCACAGAAGCATTTTCAATTTTTACACCTTGCCCCAGATCGGCGCATTGCAATTCATAAGGACGGGAAAAACCAAGCTCCATCAGCTTTGACTTGCATTTATCCAGCATCTCTTGCGAGTCGTCAATACCGATAAACCGGATGTTCTGATCCACCATTGTATTCATACCAATCATAGTGGTGCCGGTGGAGCAGCCGAGGTCATATACAAAAGTGTCTTCAGCGGCATGGTTGGCGGCCAGTTCTGCCATCATCCGCTGCATTTCCCCATAATAAGGAACGGAACGGTTCACCATGTCATCAAAAACCTTAGCCACATTAGCACCGAATTTAAAGTCGCTGGCCTGTTCAATTTCTTCCCTGAAAACTTCATCTTTGCCCATAGTATAAATTAAGAGCCACAAAGTAAAGCAATTTAAAATTTAGAGAACCAACAGTCTATTTGAAACGTATTAACAGTATGAAAAAAATGTATCATCTTGGCAACTGCACCACCTGCCAGGCCATTATTAAAGAAACCGGAATTGATACCCTTCGGCAAACTCAGGGTGGCTTTGAGATGCAGAATATAAAAGAAGAAAAAATAACCCCGGCACAACTGGAAGAAATGAAAAAGATGGCTGGCAGTTACGAAGCATTGTTCAGCCGCCGGGCTATTAAGTATAAAGAACTTGGCTTAAAGGATAAAAAGCTGGAAGAAAAGGATTACCGGAAATTCATCCTCGATGAATACACTTTTTTGAAGCGACCCGTTACAATCATCAGGGACAAAATATTTATTGGCAACGAAAAGAAAACAGTAGAAGCGTTGAAGCAATCGGTCAAATAATTTTTTGTGCAGCAGGTACAGTTTCTCTTTTCATGAAAACCAAGGCGATGATAAGGCTGCACAGCATGAACAAAGCCGCTAATAAAAAAGCAACACCCGGAAAATGAAACGGTGCTTTTTCGCTGGTAAAAAAAGAAAACAGGTTATTCATCATCAACGGGCCGATAATGGTAGTAAGACTCATCAACCCGGTTAATGCTCCTTGTAATTCTCCCTGCTGATTGGGCGGCACATGTTTGGCAAGAGTGGCCTGCAGGGATGGCCCGGCAATACCACCCAAACAATAGGGAACAAGAAAAGCAAACATCATCCAGCCTTCTGTAGCAAAAGCAAATAAAATTAATCCGACGGTATAAAAAAATAAACCGAGGTAAATACTTTTTTCATTACCCAGCTTTGGATTTAGAACTCTTGTTAATCCGGCTTGTACAGCACCCACCAGCAAGCCTACAACGGCTAAAGAAATACCCACCATTTTTTCGCTCCAGCTAAAACGGTAGATGGTAAAAAAATTCCAATTGCCCTGTACTGCCTGTGCAGCGAGGTATATTAAAAAATAACAAATAGCGAGGCCACCAATACCGGGAGTCTTTTGTAAGAATTTTAGCGAACCAAGTGGGTTAGCTCTTTTCCATTCAAAAGGACGGCGATGTTCTTTGTCTAACGATTCGGGCAAAACAAAATAACCGTACAACGCATTCAACAAACAAAGACCTGCAGCGGCATAAAAAGGAGCTCTTACTCCCCAACCAGCTAAGAGGCCCCCGAGAGCGGGGCCAATAACAAAGCCCAATCCGAAGGCAGCACCAATTACTCCGAAATTTTTAGCTCTTGTTTCCGGCGTACTAACATCAGCAATGTATGCAGCGGCTGTAGTAAAACTGGCACCGGTAAAACCAGCTATAATGCGGCCAACAAATAACCAGCCATAAGAAGGAGCAAGAGCTAAAAAAATATAATCAATTCCAAAACCCAGCATAGAGGAAAGCAATACCGGGCGGCGTCCGTATCTATCACTAAGATTGCCAATTACCGGCGCAAACAAAAATTGCGTAATGGCATAGACAGAAAGCAGTAATGCACCATAAGAACTGGCTTCATTAACCGGAATATGTTTTAGTTCTGAAATCAGTTTAGGCATTACGGGAATGATAAGCCCCCAGCCCATTACATCAATAAGAAGAGTGATAAATATAAAACCAATAGCTGCTTTGCGGGGATTTGCCATAAAAATTTATATTCTTCAAAGATGTAAATTTTATTGATGTGAACTTCTAATTTTTTCAATACAATGCTATGAAACTAAAATATAAAAAAATGCCACTCAATGGAATGGCATTCTTGTATATACATAAAAGTCCGCAATAAAAACTACTACTTATCTGTTTCCCCTGTCATCTTTAATTATAGTTGTTTTGGAAACCTCTTTATTATTAGAACTTCCCCGCATGAGTGCTACTAGAATAATAAGCAACACTGCACCTCCTACTACCCATACCCATGGTTGCATATACCAATCAGTAGTTGTAGTAGTTTCTGTTGTAATGGTTGTTGAACGGCTTGTGGAAGTGCTATCCTGTGCAGCAACTATTAACTGCATGCAGCATAATACAAAGGTGAGAATATAAGAATAAATTATACTCTGATTCTTTTTCATTTTGTTGGTTTTTTAATATGAAAAAAAGGTTATCATAAATATTCTAACATAATCAGGCCAAAAATTTTCCGCCTTTATTGATTAAGTTGTCAGATGTTTTTGGGGAATAGATTCTACAATATATGTTGAATTTGCCCTATCAATTCACAACTCGGTATGTCCAGGTATAGTAAGAGATCTGATAGTAACTTCAATCAGGCAATGCACCGGCAGTAAACCTAACCAATTAGCCTTGCCTCTTCCAGATCAAATTCCCATTCTCTCTCCCTGATTAATTCTTCACAGAATTCTCCGGTGTGACGTACATAATTTAATTCCTTTCGGTGGATATAACCAGCTCCAGCAACATTTGCCTGTAACGGGTTAAGAAAGAGCCGTCTTTGGTTTCGGCGGCAACATACTGGCTAAAAATAAAGTTTTTTTATGGGAGAAGGTCGTCTGCCCTGGTCGTACTGTCTGTATGTTCTAAAACCAGCGAAGGATTTTTCTAACTTGATGCGTCAATACATCAACCAACATTGAGTGAACAGGAGCTGGTGGCGATTGAGATATTTTTTATGTGGATGAGCCCAGTCATAATGGAAAAGAGGAGTACAGCATCAAGGCGAAGGGAACGATGATTAATGAAAGCAACTTAATTGAAAGAACTGCGCAGCCTGATGGGGCTTTAAAAATTATGCTGGAAGAAAAAGGAAAAGATGGGAATGATTAAAAACAAGCCACTTTTCATCATGTAATGTTAATTAGCAAGAGCAAATTTACGTTGACTAAGCTGGTGAAGTTTGACGGAGAGGCAGCATTCTTTCAACGAAACCAATACTCTTTTAGCCGATGATTTTTTTGGCCACAGATTACACAGATTAATACAGTAAGAAAAAAATCCGTGTAAATCTGTGTAATCTGTGGTTTGTATTCTTTCATAATTCATGGCTAACCCTCATTTTACTTCTTCAAATACCCCTGTCTGTTTATTCTTCCTCACATTGTCCCAGTTAAAGTAACGGCCGTTCATAGCTACATACACACCGTGAGGTAATGTTTGTGCAAAAGCCAAAGCACTGCCGAGGTTGAATAAACCATCTGAGCTGCCGAACTTAATCGGTATCATAGCACCAGTAAGAATAACTGTTTTATTTTTTATTTTTTGCGCCAGCACTTTGGCAGTTTCACTCATGGTATCGGTGCCATGAGTAATGACAATCATTGTCTCTTCACATTGATTACACTGGTGAGCAATCAGTTCCCGGTCTTCATTTGTCATTGCCAGGCTGTCCACCATCATCAGGGTTCTTATTTCTACCGGCACTTTACTCCGGCCTTTTTCCAGTAGCTCACTCATGTGAGTGTCTTTAAAATATAATTCACCATTCAGTTCATTATATTCTTTATCAAAAGTGCCGCCGGTAATAAAAATGCGAATGGCCATAACCTGTTAATATTAAGGCGTGAAGATAAAATAAATAGAAAAGGAGAGTGGGGGCTTGCACTGAATAAAATCTAACAATATTGCCCAGGCAATAGAAAAGGATAAAAAAAGTAAAGAAACTTCTTGTTTAAATGGTATAAACGCCTATTTTAGCAACGCCTTTTTGAAACAAAAAAGGCCCTTCCGTAGAAACGGACTGACCTCTAACGATTGCTTGCCATATGAAATTCTTAATAAAGTAGTGTTCTTTGATGCACTGCTTGACCTCTAACGATTCCCACTTTTCTTTCTAACGATTGCCTGCTTTATGTATCCTGCGTCTTTCTAAAACAAAGGTATAGGCTACATGCTTCCCATTCAACCCAATTTGCTGCTGATTTTATGATGCCTACGGGTTATCTTTTTATTAAAACCCTTTCCTGTTAAGCGTTTCAGAATATATTTGCAATGATGCCCAACCGCTCAACCGACATATTATTTCAACTCATAAAGTCGTTGGAAAAGGCCGAAAAACGGCATTTTAAGCTCTATATCAAACGTAGTTCCGGCAAAGAAGACCTTAAAATTGTCCGGCTTTTTGATGCCCTTGACAAACTGAAAGACTACGATGAGAAGCCCCTGCTGAAAAAATTGGACGATGTTACCAAGCCACAGTTAGCAAATCTCAAAACACATCTTTACAAACAAATATTAGCCAGCCTTCGCTTATTAAAAAGTGCTGATAGTCTCGATCTGCAATTGAATGAGCAGTTTGACTATGCCCATATTTTATATAAAAAAGGATTGTTTTTACAAAGTCTCCGAATCTTAGAACGATCAAAAGAAATAGCTAAGGCCAACCAGAAGTTCAACTTTTTGCCGCAGGCCATTGCGTTGGAAAAAAGAATAGAAAACCTGCACATTACCCGCAGCATGCAGGACAAAGCAGAAATACTTTCTGCAGAAGCCAACGAAGTAAGCAATCATATAGAAAGAGTAGCAAGGCTTTCCAACCTGGCATTAAAACTATATAGCTGGTTTGTGCAGCATGGCCATGCAAGAAATGAAGAAGATGAAAAAGATGTGCGGCAGTTTATGAAAGACAATCTTACCAAAGATGTGTGGGAGCAAACCGGCTTTTATGAAAGATTATATTTATATCAGAGCTACACCTGGTATGCTTTTATCCGGCAAGATTTTTTACAATACTACCGCTACACCAAAAAATGGGTTGACCTGTTTACCGAACAACCATTGATGGTACGGGTGGAAACAGGTCACTACATCAAAGGCATTCATAATTTGCTGAATGCACATTTTGATTTACGTAACTACCGGCAGTTTGAAAAAACACTTCAGCAATTTGAAAAAGTGGCGCAGACGGACAGGGTAAAAGACCATGACAGTTTTCGCATCCTCGCTTTTATTTATATAAGTACGGCCCGCATCAACCAGCATTTTATGTTGGGTACTTTTAAGCAGGGGCTTCCGCTTATTCCGGGTATCGAAGAAAAATTAGAAGCCGATCATCTTTTTATAGACAGTCACCGCATATTGGTGTTGAATTACAAATTTGCCATGCT
>JBKJIX010000204.1:0-11015 GCA_046598205.1 Chitinophagaceae bacterium | reverse complement strand
AAGAACACAACGTATTGAAAGTAAAGGAATTTTTCTTTGTGAACCCGATAGCTATCGGGTTTGTGTTTTCTTAGTGTTCGTTGTGCTACGTTTACTTTTGAGACAGCCTCTTTTTTTTTGAAAAAATGGTTACATATTGATTTGCTGTCTTTACCTATTCATGAACATAAAATATAAAAATTATGAAAACACACTTTCTTTCCTTTTTATTGATTGCAATAGCAGCATTGGCCGCTTCCTGCGACACTGCCGGTGGCATAGACTCCAACACCAGCCAGGTTGTTACATCGGGCACCTGGAAGGTTACATTATTTACCGACAATGGAAATGATGAAACTTCTGATTATTCCGGTTATACGTTCACTTTCAGCAGCGGGGGAACACTCAGTGCTGTTAAAAACGGGGTTACCACCAATGGTACCTGGAGTGTCAATAGCAGTTCCAACAAGTTCAATATTAACCTAGGGCCCAAAGTTGATACAAACAAACCGCTGGGAGAATTGACAGATGACTGGAAAATCCTCTCCAGCACAGAAACTGTAATCAGGCTTACTGATGATAATGCATCGAGCAACGAATTTTTAACTTTTACGAAGAACTAAACCCATTTTTATGAAAAACATTATCCGGTTCACATTATTTATACTGTTTATCAGCTCCATTGTTTTTTATTCCTGTCAAAAGGAAGTAACTGGCGGCAATCAACAGGATCCCGATAAACCACATCCGGTCACTATTTATCTAACCGATCACCAGACACCCATTTTTGACAGTGTATTTATCGATTTGCAAAAACTGGAAATTAAACTGGAAGATCATACACTACCCAATGATGGATGGGTGAACCTGGCTATCCGTCCCGGGGTGTATAATATCCTTCGTTTTCGTAATGGCCTTGATACATTGTTTGCCACAGGCACTTTGCCTAATGCAAGAATAAAAAAGATAAAACTGGTATTAGGTACACAAAATTCTGCTATGAAAAATGGGCAAAGTTTCCCCCTTAGGGTAAAAGATGAAGACAGGGAAGTAATTGCAAATATTGAAAGCAGCAATTTTGAAATTACTACTTCCGGTCAGGTGCTGTTCTGGATTGATTTTGATGCTGGTAATTCTATTCACCCGGATAACAGCGGTTCTGGCAGCGGCAATGGATACAGGTTAAAATCACATATTAAAATATTCACCCGCAGCCAGTCAGGACGAATAGAAGGAAGAGTGCTGCCCCGTACTGCTGATGCCATTGTTAAAGCAGTTATCGGTTCTGATACGGCTACAGCTATTCCTGATAACGATGATGGAGAATTTAAAATAGTTGGATTAAATGCAGGCACTTACAAAGTATTAATTGACGGACAACATGGTTATAATGACACTATCATCAATAATGTGATTGTAAGAAACCGTGAAGACACACACTTGCCAGTAATAACATTACATCAATAAAACTTTTGCTTGTCTGTGAAGAACTAAGCCTGCCTGAAATATACGAGCAGGCTTTTTCTTTTTGCAAAAATGTAGCCAACTGCAGCGACTAAAATTACAATAGCAATCCACCACCACTTAGACGAATTATGTTTTGCTTCATAATCGCCGATAAATAATAGATGAGCCCAGTAATTGGGGGATTTGAAACGAGGGTCAATTTCTTTACTATTCAGCAAATCCAGCTTAGCCTGTTGCAGGGCCCTTTCTTTACTGTAATTTTTATCTAAATAATGATGCAGTTGCTGAGTAAGGAATGCAGTTGTTCTATCCTCTGCTTTCCAAAGGGAGGTTATGATATTGGGACAGCCGGCATACGCAAAGGCCCTGGATAAACTCATAAGTCCTTCACCTTTTACTAATTGTCCGTTGCCAGTTTCGCAGGCACTAAGGATAACGAGGCTGGTGGAGTCTAATTTCAAATCAGCAATTTCACCGGCATATAATTTATAATCTTTATTGGCAGGAGAAAAAGCGATAAAAGATTGTGAAGGGGTTTCATTATTTATACTGGCATGTGTGGCTAAATGAAGAGTGCTGTATTGGTTTATCGTTTTCAGAAAATTTGTTTTCGTAGCAACTGAATCTGTAAAGACCTTTCCTTCCAGCTTAATTACTTCGTCATAGGAAGCCGGTAAAATGCTAAACGAGTTGCCGGAAGAATCTTTATATCCCTTAATGGCAAAAGGCGCAAATGATAAAGTGCCGGGAGAATAGTTTGCTTTTTCAGCCTTTCCCAGTAAGGCGGTTGAATATTGATATTGTACAGAAAAATTTTCTATGAGGTATTTATTATTTTCATCCTGCAGCGCTTCAAAGGGAAGGTAATTAAGTTCATCGTCTGGAATAATTACTAATCGTTTTGTCTGTAATAGCTTTAATTTTACTGGTTCAATTAATATTTCGTATAAATTTTTTGATGCATCTGTGCCATCATATCGTAGCTCAACAGATGTAGAATTTAATGCGGTTTTAAATGATTCGATTGCCGTGAAGAATTTTTTATTGATAGCAGATTTATGGTACTCAAATCTGCTGGGTGTAATTAAAATGGTGAGCAGCTCATTTTCAGAAAGATGATAAGATAAAAGAGCTGTGCGGGTATCTAATTTCTTTTGCAGTTCGGTTACTGTTGGTATTTGCTCAATAGATTTTTTTTGTTGCCATACCGGGTCATCATTCAACTTTTCCTGTAGTTTGCCTAATGCAATTTCATTGTCCCGGATAGCTGTATTGATTTGAAGCTGGCTTAGGCTGTCAGTTGATTGTGCAGCTTTCAGCAATAATCTTGTAATAGTGGTTTTTAGTGTTGATTCCTGCCGTATGAGTTCGTTTGCCTGGCCGGCTTTGCTTCTTAACTCATTCTCTTGTACAGTAAGGGCAAGGATAGAGGCCTTGTTTTGCTGGTCAAATGAATAGGCATCTTCCAGGTAATTTCTTTTTTTAGTAAGATCGTACAACAAAAGACTTACATCAATAGGCTTGCTGTGAACGGTGTATTTTATTTTACCAAGGAACAACCGGGCCTCATCTGAATCATATGTTTTTTCCACATAATCAGCCAGTTTAAAAGCCGATTGATAAGTAGCCAACGCAGTTTTCAGTAATTCGATATCTTTTTCCTGTTGATACCATTTTTCAAAGGCAGCGGCTTTCGCAGTTAGTGTGTTGAATAAATTTATAAAAGAAAAAACACCAGTAAATTGTTCGGGGTTTTGGTAACTGTCGTTCTTTTTAAAATCGCTGTGAAACTGAATAACTGCCTGCTGGTATTGGTCAGTTGCTTCTTTGTACAGATGTTGTTTGGCAAGTTCATAAGCCTGGTATTTCAAAATGAGGCCGTACTGAATATTTTTTCTGTGTCCATTCCATTTTACATTTTCGGCAATAGCTTTTTGCAGATAGAAGTTTGAGGAATCGGGTTCATTCATTTCTGAATAGGCAATCCCAAAGTTGTAGTAGAGATCAATACTTTTTTTGTAGTTTGAATAATTCACCTTGCGTAAATACTCAATAGCTTTTCTATAATTTTGTTGTTTCAGGCTGATGATACCAAGGTTATGATAAATCTCATTTTCAAAAGCAACAGAAGGTAACAGGGATTGATATACTGTTTTAGCCTGTTCAAAATTTTCCAGCTTTATCAATAACGATGCGATGTTAATTTTATAATTAGCTACTAAGTTTTCATTGGAAGGATCTGTGAGGCTGATGGCTTTTTCAAAATAATTCCTGGCCTGCCGGTAGTTCCCAATTTCATAATAAATGGCACCAAGCCTGTTATACAATCGTTGTGATTCGGCCAATGGGTTTTGATAGCCATCATTTAATTGTTCTGCTTTTTTATAATAATACAAGGCAGAATCAAATTGATTTTGATTGTAATAAATCGCACCTGTGTACAGGCAAGGAATAAATAAAAAAGAATCAGCGATGAAAGATAATTTTTGCTTCAGGGCGATAGCTGCCAGGTAATCCTTTTTAGCCGCATCAGCACTATCAAAATAAAAGTTGATAAAGCCGGTTTTCAACCGGATAAAAAAAGCAAGTGAGTCATTTTTTTGTTTTTCGACCGCTGGAATAAGACCCCTAAAGGCGGATAAGGCCTGCTGATAAGCTTTATCTGTAGCCGGTTGCAATTCTTCATTATCGGCTGACAGCCGGGATAATTTTTCTCCCTGCCGATAAATTTTATCTGCTGTTGCATATGCCTTTAATTGTGCGGCTATATCATTGCCCTGTCGGCTTTGTGAAAAGCTGAAGAGCAATAATCCAACTAATAGGAATGAAAGCAGAATTTTTTGCATGATAAGCTGTTCAAAAGCTTATCAAATTTAACCGCTGGAGGGTTAATTGGCAATAATAATAACACAAGGTGGCCTTGGCTTAGCGGCCTGTTCAGTTCTAGAGGCAGTTGCTCCCTTGAGAAACACTCCCTGCGTTGTCCGGTCATTGAGGATATCCCAGACATATTGCGGAACATCAGCCATTGTGTTATACCAGTAAAGAAGCACTTTCAGTTTATTCTCGGTTTTTCCGCTGGCATCATTGATTTTGTATTTTATCTCGAAAGTTCGTTGCTCATCATTGCGGGGCGGAGAACCAAACACTCCGTTACGTATTGTTTCCCGCAGGTTTATTTTGCCATTGTCCGTTTTTACAGAACATCCGCCGGTGTTGGCAACATTTCCTTCATCAAAACTTGAGCCAGACAATGGCAATATTCTGTTGGGGTTAGAATTATAAATCGGGTGTGCAATCGAATCACCGCTGGAAAGGCGGTAGAAATGATCTGCAAAAGTTATTCCTGACAGCACCACCATATTAGTTGTTTTTGTTCCGTCCGTAGCAGTATGCGTAATGCGGTAACGTAACCCTGTCTCACTTTTAGAAACATTAATAGCCCCGGTATTATCATCTATTTCAATTCCGTATGGAAAGCCTGAATAGGTTCCGGCTCTTTGGCTGGTTGGATAAACAATATAGTCGCCTGCTGATGGTCGCAGGTAAAGGATAGAGTCACCATAGCTCAGTTTATAAATTCCCTGGTCTGCGGCATCTTTGGTACAAGAAGCCCAAAACAATGAACTGACAATTATAATAAAGGAAAAAATGATGCTTTTGGTATTCTTCATACTGGGTCTTTTTTGTGTGTAACCACTCAACGCCTGAATGTAACCTTTAGTCTGAGACTAACTTGAAATAATATTTAAAGTTACACCATCCATTTATTCGGCAGTGATGATTTAAATCAGTTTGTTTAGCATCCGTTTAAACGGCAACTTTGCCGGACTCAACTAACGATAAAAGGCTGTATGACAAGGATTGGACTTATAAGAGAAGGAAAAACACCGGCAGATAACCGGGTGTCGCTAACCCCTGCTCAATGCAAATGGATACATAAGAATGCACCAGCTATCAGAATAGTAGCCCAATCTTCACCCAACCGTTGTTTTTCTGACAAGGAGTACCAATCGGCAGGGGTAGAAGTAAAGGACGATATAAGCGATTGCGATATTTTATTGGGAATAAAGGAAGTACCAGTTGACCAGTTGCTGCCGGGTAAGACGTACTTATTTTTTTCTCATACCAAAAAGAAACAACCACATAACCAGCAATTGCTGAGGACTGTTTTGGATAAAAGTATCAGGCTGGTTGACTATGAGTGTTTGGAGCATGAAGACGGACAACGCATCATCGGTTTTGGCTTTTTTGCCGGGATAGTAGGGGCACATAATGGCATGATGGCCTATGGAAACCGCACCGGATTGTTTAAATTAGACAGAGTGTATAAGCAACGCAGTTTCAGAGAATTGATTCACAATTATTTTGGACTACGACTGCCAAATGTAAAAATTGCTGTGGCTGGTTCAGGAAGGGTGGCGCATGGTATTTTAGAAATTATGAACCTGATGGGGATACATGAAGTGGACCCGGAAGATTACCTGAAACGACGTTTTTCTTACCCTGTTTATACTCAATTAAAAGGTGCTGAATTGTACAGGAATATAGCAACTGGCAAATACAGCCGGATGGAATTTCATGAACACCCGGAGGAGTATGCCTGTAAATTTTTGCCTTACGCAGAACAGACAGATATTTTAATGAATGGTGTGTATTGGGAAAAAAATGTTCCCCGGCTGTTTGAAAAAGAAGATGCGAAATCTGATAATTTTATCATTCAAACGATTGCTGATATAACGGATGATGCTAATGGATCGGTGCCTATAAATGTCGGCGACCAAACGATTGAAGACCCGGTTTATGGAATTGATAAAACCAGTCTTGAAAAAACTGCTCCGTATTTATCTGATTCAATTGATATAATGGCAGTGGGCAACCTGCCAAATGAACTGCCGAGAGATGCCAGCCGTTATTTTGGGGAGCAACTTATCAAACATGTATTGGAAGATCTGATTGGTAATGGCTCAGCTATTATTGACCGTGCAACCATGGCTAAAGATGGGAAGTTGACAGAACACTTTGAGTATTTGAAAGATTATTCAGAGGGAAAATGAGTGGGGAGTTTTCAGCAGATATTGTTTTACAGATGCAGGTAGTAATCTTTAAGTAAACTCACAAAGACAGGGGTGTACTGCCCGGTTTCATCTTTAATGGAAATCTCATCAATTTTTGTTTCAGCTTGTTCATCAGAGTTTAATTTTCCTGCCATCATGATGCGAAAATAGTCATGATTGACAGATTGCCTTACAAAAACTAATTGATGAATGGCCAGGTCATTTTCAGTAAGCAGTTTTTTTATTTCTTCGTTTCTTTTATAGGGCAACAGCAGGTAAAAGGTGCCGTCGGGGGTTAGTTTTTTTTTAATTATATCTAAAAGTTCGGGTAATAATAATCCATCATTATGATGAGCAATATTCTTTCTTGCATCATCACCCTTTAATTCTTTTTCATAAAAAGGCGGATTGCAGATTATAATATCATACTGCGTTTGAAAGAGTAATTCTGTTGCATTTCCATGTCTAATTTTTATCCTGTCAGCCCAGGGCGAAGCTGCTATATTTTTGGTGGCCTGCTCAAAAGCATCTTTATCTATTTCAACCGCATCAATAGTGGAGTCATTTACCTGTGCTAACATGAGTGCCAATAACCCGGTGCCAGTTCCAATGTCAAGACAATTATTAATTACTGATTGTTCCTTTTTAATTTTCCCGGCTACCCAGGCCCCAAACAAGCAACTGTCCGTTGTCACCTTCATGGCACATTTATCCTGGTTAATAGTAAACTGTTTGAATTGAAAGTAGGAATTAGCCATTAAGAAAAATTATGTTTTTTGAGATTGTAATTAAGATATGTAGTTATTAACCCGAAACTCGTAACTAATATCTCACAACTTCTCTCACCATTCAGCCCTTGCAGTGGAGCTAACTGTTAAGTCAGCAAATTGCCCGGCTAAATATTTATGATAACCCGTTATAGCAATCATGGCAGCATTATCAGTGCAGTATTCAAAAGCTGGAATAAAAGTGTTCCAGTGATTTTTCTTTCCCATTTTCACGAAATCTTTTCGTAAACCACTGTTGGCAGAAACGCCACCCGCAAGGCATATATCTGCGATGCCCGTTTCTAAGGAGGCCTTCTTTAATTTATTCAACAATATTGTAACGATACGGTGCTGAATAGAAGCACAAATGTCTGCGAGATTGTTTTCAATAAATGATTGTTTCTCTTCCTCTGTGGCCGTAAATTCTTCTTTAAACAAATTACTCTTGCCTGCGTTTTGCAAAAAATAAAGTATAGAAGTTTTTAAACCACTAAAGCTGAAATTCAATCCGTCAATTTTTGGCTCAGGAAATTTGAAACGATCCGGATTACCCTTTTGTGCATATTTATCAACCAATGGCCCGCCGGGATAGGGGAGGCCCAGCAATTTGGCAGACTTATCAAATGCTTCACCTGCAGCATCATCAATGGTTTCACCAATTACTTTCATTGTAGTTGGCGATTCGCATAAAACAATCTGTGTATGACCACCACTTACTGTTAAACATAAAAAAGGAAAATTTGGCTTAGGATCCCCAATCAGGTTGGCGAGCACATGTGCCTGCATATGATGCACTGCAATTAGCGGTTTATCCAATGCAAGAGCCAATGATTTGGCAAATTCTCCACCAACTAATAATGACCCGATCAGTCCCGGTGCCTGGGTAAATGCAATCGCATCAATGTCATTTAACTGGTAGCCTGCATTTTTTAAAGCAGTATCAACCACCGGTACAATATTCTGCATGTGTGCTCTTGATGCTAATTCAGGAACTACGCCACCATATTTTTCATGTACGGTTTGGTTGGCGATAAAGTTGGATAAAATTTTCCCATCAACACAAACAGAAGCTGATGTTTCATCACAAGAAGATTCTATTGCGAGAATGGTAAGCCCCCCCCGCCCCCTAAAGGGGGAGCCGCAAGATTCACTAGTATCTAAATTTTCATTCGACATATTCATGCAAAAATAATTCTTTAAGAAACTTTATTTTATCGGAGTACAAAGCCCCTTTTTGGGTTTTACTTACTGCGTATCGCCTCCACCGGGTCCATCTTTGCAGCCTGTAGTGCAGGAACAAAACCAGCCAGTATGCCAACAACAATGCAGATTATAATTGCCAATGCCATATAGCCTGTAGAAATGAAAACCGGAAAGTTCAGCGATTTTGAAAGGATTTGTGTAAGTCCGAAAACAAGAGTTAAACCAACCAAACCTCCAATGATGCAAAGAAAGGCAGACTCCAACAAAAACTCCGCCAGTATTACCCTTCGTTTAGCACCGATGGCTTTTTTTAAACCGATCTGGCTGGTTCGTTCTCTTACAGAAACAAACATAATATTAGCTACACCAAACATTCCAACAATTAATGATAGTGCAGCAATAGCCCAGCCGCCAAGGTTTACACCAGAGAATAAAGAACTGATTGTGTCGCTGAAATCGTTGATGTCATTAAGGGTAAAATCATCTTCTTTGGTAGGCGTAAGTTTATGGATGGCCCGCATCGTTCCGGCCAGGTCATCTTTTAATGCTTTACTGGTAACGTTGTCCTGTCCCTGTACCATTATCAGTGGGTCGGCCTTCAGTTCATTCATGATACCCCGTGCAAACTTGTAAGCTATTACCATGCTCTGGTCAAAATCCCACCCGCCAATCATTTGTTTGCCTTGTTTTTTTATAACACCGATGATGCGGATTTTTTTTCCACGGCTGCTTACTTCTTTACCAATCGCAATATCGGCAGAGCCAAATAGTTTTTCTGCCACATCATATCCCACCACCACGGCATTGCTGCCGTGGTCAAACTCAGCATCAGACAGGTAGCGGCCGTTTTTTAATTCTATCGGCTGTATCTTATTGAAATCTTCGCTGATGCCATAGATGTTTACATTTGAAAGAGTGTTGTTCCTGTATTCAACATTGCTGACCGCTTTAATACGGAAGGCAGCATATTTGGCCGCCACTGTTCTTTCCTTAATGTGTTGTACTTCTTTGTAACGGGGCATAGGCCGGTTTACAAATTTCCACCAGGGGTATTCGGAGCCGCCACCGGAAGCATAATCCCATTTGTCAACATAAATAGTATTGGTGCCGAGAGATTTTACTTCATTCTGTATATTTCGTTCTAAACTGTTTACCGTAGCCAGTACACCGATAATGCAGAAGATGCCAATGGTAATGCCAAACAGTGACAGGAAAGTGCGGAGTTTATTCTTCCACAATTCCTGCAGGGCCATTTTTAAACTACTAGTAATTATTTCTATGGAACGGCGAATCACAAGACAAATTTACCGTAAGAAAAGCAGTACAGAAAGAAATTAATTAATGGGTTGTAAGTTGCTTTTCAAAAACTGATTTATCTTGCCGCCTTATTCTGTCACTATGGAATCACAAACATCAACCGTTATTTATACAAACAAAGACAACAGTAATTTTTTTCGAAGAAAATATACAACAACCATTGCTTTTGCAATAGGACTGTTATTGTTTCTACTTCCTTTTGTTCAGTTAAACTGTAGTTCAGTCACCATTGCAGAAAATACAGGGTTTGGCCTGGCTACAGGCAGTTCCTGGAAGATTGGTAGTTTAGGAACTACGGAAAGCATATTAAAGCAATTTAGCGAATTGAAAGGCAAAAATGAACGGGAAAAAATCAAGACAGAACCGGATTGGTTTTTAGTGATGGCTATTGCATTTGCTATAGCAGGTATAATCATTTCGGTTATCAATGGAAAAACGAGGCCGTTGATTACAATGTCTGCTGGAATATTAGCTGCTTTAATGTTAGTGGCGGGTATGGTTCATTTAAACATCCTGGTAAAATCACAAATCCCTGCTGGCAATAAAGAAGATAGCCTGGGCATGGATTTTTCCGGGTTAATAAAGGTTAAGTTCACTATTTGGTATTATATTTCAACGGCAGCATTTGTTACAGCCGCTTTTTTCAGTTATAAACATCATGCAATAGAAATGAAAGATGCCATAGAAAGGCAAATAGATTTTGAGTTTCAGCAAAAGCAAACAGATGCATAAATAATTTTGTGATGCCGGCTATTACTGCATGCTAATATCAGTTGGCAAACCATCTAAACTCTTCAGATTATTTTGTTGCACATACTCATGCAAACCATCTGCCCCTTTTTTCTCTGCCCATTCAAAGTGAATATCTCTTTCTCCTTGATAACTGTATAATGGTACACCAAATCCGCAGGAGGTTTGTACTAAATCAATATCAGCAATGATGAGTTGCCTGGTGCTGGGGTATAATTTAAAATGTGGCGCATATTGTTCCCATTCCGGAGTGCCGGGCAATACTGTAAATCCTTTTCCATACAACCGTAAAATATTAGGTGCATCTTCAAACGAGCAAAGCATGATGGTGATACGTCCGTTCTCTAAGGTGTGGGCAGATGTTTCATTACCACTGCTGATTAAATCCATATAACCTACTTTTTTTTCAGACAATACCCTGAAACAATCTAATCCTTTTGGCGAAAGGTTTACACGGCCATCTGCACTTAATGGT
>JBKJIX010000068.1:0-9254 GCA_046598205.1 Chitinophagaceae bacterium | reverse complement strand
TTGGTTGGAGGTGAAATTGTTTCTCCTTTTAAGATGGTCACTCATTTTAAAGATCATTCTATAATCATTGTCTCTCTCTTTTTATTATTCTCTCTCTATGTAGGATTTAATAAAGTCGGCTTGATACCGGGTGTTTATTCCGATGAATTTCCCCAG
Organism: Chitinophagaceae bacterium; assembly: GCA_046598205.1. Taxonomy (GTDB): domain Bacteria; phylum Bacteroidota; class Bacteroidia; order Chitinophagales; family Chitinophagaceae; genus JJ008. The sequence goes on along the minus strand of JBKJIX010000068.1, from coordinate 9,098 downwards.
GCCTATTATAAACTGGTAGAAGATGCCGCATCGAAAAAGGAGAAACCGGTAGAGGGCAAGTACAAATACGAAAAATTTAAGGAACAGTATGACCAGTTTCTGAAACATCAGAACATTAAAGAAAAGTAATCAGGGATGATAAAATTTGAATTTCAACTGTAAGGTTCTGGAAAACTGACTCACCAACAACCGGAAAATGATTAATGCCTGCAAAAGGGTAAATGCAAAATAATATTCCCGGATGTTTTTAATCTGCCTGCTTCACTTTTGCAGCGGTAAGTTTGCAGGCTAATTCTTAATAGCAATTCTTTTCAGTTTTTTACATTTTACCAGGCACTCCCCATTTTTTCCCCTTATGGTAATCCCTTTCGGGTATATTATAACTAATGTAACATCATATTATACCCTTTCGGGTAAAGCAATTAATATTATACCCTTTCGGGGTTTATTGCATTTTTATTTTATATTTACACCCTATCGGGTTTATTTAATCTCTATAACCGTTATAAATAATTTTAAAAATGGCAGAGTTCACATTACATAAAGCTACCAATGGCCTCTATTATTTTAGGCTTAGGGCAAATAATGGCCAGGTATTACTCACCAGTGAAGGTTATTCCAGCAAAGCTGGTTGCTTCAATGGATTAAATGCGGTTAAGTTAAATGGAAGGGACGAAAACAGGTACGAAATGAAATCATCATCCAATGGGAAGTATTATTTCAACATAAAAGCATCAAACGGTCAGATCATTGGCACCAGCGAAATGTATGAAGTAGTTACGGCAAGGGATAACGCCATCAATGTAGTTCAATCAATAGTTGCTGATGCTGTGGTGAATGATGAAACAGTACAGGAATTAATAAACCTGGTAAAAGAAAAAAGAAAGCAACTCGGCCTCACCCAACAGCAACTTGCAGAAAAAGCAGGAGTGGGCTTGCGGTTTTTAAGAGAACTGGAACAAGGGAAAAATACACTCCGCATAGATAAGGTAAACCAGGTGCTGAAATTATTTGGCTATGAAATGGGCCCGGTTTTAATCAACAGAAATAATTTGCTCAATGAGGAAAGCTGAAATAAAAATACAGGATACAAATGCAGGCTTGCTTACACAGGATGAGAACGGCTATCATTTTACCTATGATGCCGCTTACCTCAATACCGGTATGCCCGAACCGGTAAGCAAAACCTTGCCGTTGCAGACAGATGCCTTTCACAGCAAAAACCTGTTTCCGTTTTTTGATGGCCTGATACCCGAAGGATGGTTGCTGGACATAGCAGAAAAAAACTGGAAACTGGATGCAAGAGACCGGATGGGCTTACTATTAGCCTGCTGCAAAGATTGCATTGGTGCCGTTAGTGTTCACTCTGTAAACTCAGCAACTGATGCCGGTTAACCGTTGTTTATATTGTTACCTGCCGTTACTGGAAGGGCAAACAGATTTTCACCCATCCTGCAGCCGTAAAATATTTGGTTCGGCCATAGCACCTCTTTTACCTTATACCGAAGAACAGATGAACAATCTGGCACTGCAGGTAGTGCAAAGCCAAATGACCGTAACGGGAGTGCAGCCTAAATTATCTATTGACATTGATGATGAAAATAAAGCAGGGCCCAAACGCTTTACTATTGTGGGTCTGTGGGGTGGTTATATTTTAAAACCACCAACGCCCAATTACCCACACTTGCCCGAAGTGGAAGATCTTACCATGCACCTGGCGGCCATCGCAAACATCAACACCGTTCCGCATACCCTTATCCGCTTGCAAAGTGGAAACCTGGCCTATATCACCAAACGTATAGACCGGAACAAAAAAAATAAATTGCACATGGAAGACATGTGCCAGTTAACCGGGCGGCTTACAGAAGATAAGTACCATGGCTCTTACGAGCAGGTAGCCAAAGCCATTTTAAAATATTCAGTAAACCCGGTGTTGGATACGATCAATTTTTTTGAACAGGTATTATTTTCCTTTCTTACGGGCAATGCAGATATGCACCTGAAAAACTTTTCACTCATCAACCAGCCGGGCATTGGTTACCAGCTTACCCCGGCCTATGATATGGTGGCTACTGCATTGGTAAATCCTGCCGATGATGAAGATCTTGCCCTTACACTCAATGGCAGGAAGAAAAAAATCAGGCAAAGCGATTTTATAGCAGCGTTTACAACGCTTAAACTGGATGCCCGTCAACAGTCAAATATGTTTAAAAAAATGGAAAAAGTAATACCTCAATGGGTAGCTTTTATAGATAATAGTTTTCTGAATGACAAAATGAAGGATGCTTATAAGGAATTGATACAACTGCGACAGCAACGATTATTTGTTGTGGATAAATGATAAAAAACACCGTTAAAACTTATTTGCTTTGTTTTATGTATCACAAGCCAGGATCAACTAACTTTTTGATCTTGCTGAAGATGTTTTGCAATAAATCCGGGATGAACCGGTCAATCAGCCTTTAAAACTCCATCTGCTTTTACCAAATTCCTCTTCCTCACTACCAGGCCCAGGTTTTTAAGCATAACAGTAGTAACAAGCATGAATGCAACTAATATCAACAGAATAAATTCCTGTTTTAAGTTCCGCAGCCAATAAACTTCCATCAAAATAAAGCCATGAATAACACAGATGAGTTTGCTGGCAAAAGAATGACTGAAGCCCTGGTTAGTAAGAAGGTGATGAATATGTGTTCTGTCAGCTACAAAAGGTGAGTTGCCTTTCCATATCCTGGTGGCAAATACACGAACAGTATCAAAAACGGGGATGAAGACAATGGCAGCTACAAAAACTAATGGATGAGTCAATACAGGATTGCTTACGGATAGATTAACCTGCGTCAGGCGGATACATAAAACTGCTACAACAAATCCCAGCACCAGCGAACCGGTATCACCCATAAAAATACGGGCAGGGTTTAGGTTGAAATACATAAAAGCAAGGATACCTCCGGCAAGCGAAAAAGCAATCAATGCTGTATTTGCATCACCACTCATAGTGAGGAATAAGCCAAGTATGGTCAGACTCATAAAACCAAGTCCACCTGCCAGTCCATCAATACCATCAATAAAGTTGAAAGCATTGGTAACGCCAACGATTATCAAAAAGGTAAAAGTGTATTGCGCTGTAATCGGTAAATCATAGATACCCAATAGCCCATCCAACGAGGTAATGCGGATGCCTGATAAGGCAATTAGTGCGGCAAGCCCAGCCTGAACGACGAATTTGTATTTTGCGGAAAGGTCATTCAGATCATCCATTATTCCCAATGCAAGTAATACTGCAATAGAGAAGAAAAAACTTATCTGCGGTGCCACATTGCTAAAAGGAAACCAGAGGAACAAGCCCATCATCATACCGGCAACAATAGCTATACCACCCATAGTTGGTATAGGTAATGAATGCTCCTTCCGGGCATTGGGTTTGTCATATAAATTGTGCTTTTTTATCAGGCTGATAATCGGGGGAATGGTAATCAGTGTTACTACAAAGGCTGTAATAAAGCAAAGCAGGGCAAATTTATAGTTGCCAAAGTACAGGTCAAGCTGTAAAAGGTAGTAGTGGCTTTTCATTTTCCTGGTTTGGTCTTGCCTTAGGCGAGTAGGATGTTGGTTATTGATATTAAAAATAGGCGCATAAACTAAAAAGGGCAAGGGTTTTTTATTAGTTATCGTAAAAATTCAGGGTTTCCCCTTTACAAGTTGCTGCTTTTCGCCAGCATCTTGGGATATTTGCTATTTCAATACCGTAATTTTCGCATCACCGATGATGACAACCACAGCCATATTCTTCTGGATCAGTCTCGCTATTTTATTCTATTGCTATATTGGCTATGGAATTTTATTGGTGTTCATTACTGGGGTAAAGAAAATTTTTACACCAAAAAAAAGAAAAGCAATTTCAGAAGAAATATTACCTGTTACATTGATTGTTACTGCGTACAATGAAGAAAAAATACTGGAGCAGAAAATACGGAACACCCTTTCTATTGACTACCCGGCTGATAAACTACAACTGATTTTTATTACAGATGGCTCCACTGACGGTTCAGAAAAAATTGTTCAGCAATTTCCTTCCATTGCGTTGCTGCATCAACCAGAAAGAAAGGGAAAGTATGCCGCTATAAAAAGGGTAATGAAGCAGGTGCAAACGCCATTCGTAGTATTCAGCGATGCAAATACCATGTTGAATGCCACCTGTATTAAAAGTATGATGCTACATTATTGCAACGAAAAAGTAGGTGGTGTGGCAGGAGAAAAAAAAATAGCAAGCAACAAAACTATTTCTGCAGTTGGCGAGGCTGAGGGATTATACTGGCAATACGAATCCTTTATGAAGAAATTAGATGCCGGGCTGAATACTGTGACAGGAGCTGCCGGCGAATTGTTTTCTATCCGTACTGCTTTATTTAAAGAGCTGGATGATGAATTGATACTGGATGATTTTATTATTTCCATGCAAATTTGCCTGGAAGGATATAAAATAGAATATGAACCCGGTGCGTTTGCTACTGAGTTGCCTTCTGTTTCCCTGGCCGAAGAGGAAAAAAGAAAAGTAAGAATATCTGCTGGTGCTTATCAGTCAGTTGTATATTTAAAAGCATGCCTGAATATCTTTAAATATCCGTTGCTTGGGTTTCAATATATATCAAGGCGTTTACTGAGATGGATATTCTGTCCGGTAATGCTGGTCGTTCTGTTATTTTCGAACATTTTAATAGTCAGTTATGAGTACGTAGCTGATTTTTATAACTGGATGTTGTATGTACAGATAGTTTTTTATGTGTTGGCAATAGCCGGATGGCTATTTGTTCGTTCCGGGAAAAAAGCAGGATTGCTTACCATCCCATTCTATTTCGTATTTATGAATTACTGTCTTGTTAAAGGCTTCATCAAGTTTGTAAAAGGAAGGCAATCTGTACTGTGGGAAAAATCATTACGGCAGGCAGTGGAGTAATCAGAATCTGCTGACCGTTCACAGAAAAAGCAGGCTTCTGTTGCCTCGCAAGTTTCAGTTATTTTTGTTTCCAAATTATAGGCTATTTCATTCTCCTCTCACATATTATCCAGTCCCATTGAGTATTTAAAAGGCGTTGGCCCCCAGCGGGGTGATTTGCTGAAAAAGGAATTGGCTGTTTTCACCTTTGGTGATCTGCTAGAGCATTACCCTTTCAGGCATGTTGACCGGACTAAAATCAACCTTATTAGTGAAATAACTTACGAAACAGAGTTTGCCCAAATAGCAGCGGTGCTGGTTAGTTTCGATACAGTTGGTCAACGGGGTGGCAAAAGAATAGTAGCACAGGTAAAAGATAAAAGTGGCTTTCTTGAACTAACTTGGTTCCAGGGATTGAGTTGGGTGGAGAAGCTGCTGGAGGCAGGCCAATCATATCTTATTTATGGTCGTGTTACTTTTTATAATGGTCAGCCGCAAATAGTTCATCCCGAATTAGAAGTGTTATCGGCACCGCAGCAGCTGGAAAAAAATTTCCTTGAACCAGTTTATTCCACCACTGAAAAACTAAAAGCAAGGGGCCTTGGTGGCAGACAAATAGGAAAGCTTACACAACTGCTAATGGGCATGGTGCATGAGAAAGACGTTCCTGAAAATTTACCCCAGCCTGTGTTGCAGCAATTACAATTAATCAGCCGGTTTCAGTCTTACCGGCAAATTCATTTTCCACAAACAACGGATGAATATGAGGAGGCTGTTAAAAGAATAAAATTTGAAGAATTATTTATTGCACAATTACGAATGAACTTATTGCGTAGCCATCGTCATCGCTTTTCAAAAGGTGTAGTGTTCGATAAAGTAGGCGATCTGTTTAATGATTTTTTTAAAAATCATCTTCCTTTTGAATTAACAGGTGCGCAAAAAAGAGTGATAAAAGAAATAAGGAATGATACAGCGAAGGGAAAACAAATGAACCGCCTGTTACAGGGGGATGTAGGCAGTGGAAAAACAATTGTAGCTGTACTTGTAATGTTATTGGCGGTTGATAATAATTACCAGGCCTGCCTGATGGCACCAACAGAAATTTTGGCCCAGCAACATTTTAAAACACTAAGTTCATTGTTAGCTAAAATAAATGTGCCTGTTAAATTGCTAACAGGATCTGTAAAAGCAGCAGAGCGAAGAAAAATATTAAAAGAACTGGAAGAAGGGTCATTAAAAATCCTGATAGGTACTCATGCCGTAATTGAGGATGTGGTAAAGTTCAACAATCTTGGCATTGTAATTATCGATGAGCAACACCGCTTCGGGGTGGCACAAAGGGCAAAACTCTGGCAAAAGGCAAGCATTCCGCCCCATGTGCTGGTAATGACGGCGACACCCATTCCCCGCACATTAGCAATGACTGCTTATGGAGATCTGGATTACAGTGTTATTGATGAGCTACCACCAGGCCGGCAACCCATTACTACCGTTCATCGTTATGAATCACAACGAAGTAAAGTGATGGATTTTATACGGGCAGAGATTGATAAAGGGAGGCAAGCCTATATCATTTTTCCATTGATAGAAGAAAGTGCCACTTTAGATTACGAAAACCTGATGCAGGGTTACGAAAATGTAAAAGGCTATTTTCCCGAGCCCAAATACTGGATAAGTATGGTGCATGGGCGGCAACCGGCTGAGCAAAAAGAACTAAATATGAAAAGATTTGTTGACCATGATACGCAGATAATGGTGTCAACCACCGTTATAGAGGTAGGAGTGGATGTGCCCAATGCCTCGGTGATGGTGATTGAGAGTACAGAGAAATTTGGTTTGTCACAGCTGCATCAGTTGCGGGGCAGGGTAGGCCGGGGAGCCGAAAAAAGCTATTGCATACTTTTATCCGGCTCCAAATTGGGTAATGATGCCCGCCAACGCATCAAAACCATGGTAGAAACCAGTAATGGTTTTGAGATAGCAGAAAAGGATCTCGAGTTAAGAGGACCAGGCGATATTCAGGGTACAAGGCAGAGCGGCGAATTAAACTTTAAGTTGGCGAGTATAGTCCAAGACCGGCCTTTGCTGGAGATAGCCCGGAATATGGCAGCAAATGTTTTAGAAAATGATCCAGACTTGGTTTCGGCAGAAAATTTGCAGCTAAAGAATTTTCTGAATCAACAAAAAGGAGCAGTGGCGTGGAGTAAAATTTCGTAATATAGGGCAGGTATTTTTTATAAAAACCTGAAATGGTGCGGGAAGAAAATTTAATAACTATGAAATGAGCCTTAAGTTAGAGTTGCCAACTGGATAATAAATGGTAGGGGCGAATTCCATGTGGCTAATAAAATAACAATATTCACATGAAAGAACTTTTCTTAACACAAGTTTTCAATCCATTTCTGCTAAAATTTAGTTACTTTAATACAAATAATTTGACCCTGAAGCATTTCCTGATTTTTGCCACCTTACTCATTTCTGCTTTTGCAGCCACTGCACAGAGTTATAATAATATTGAGTTTATTGAAAACAAAGGCCAATGGGACAGCCGTGTAAAGTACAAGGGTAATGTTAGTAATGGTGCTTTTTTTATCCGGTCTGGCGGCTTTACTGTATTGCAGCATAAGCCGGAAGATTTTATTACTGCCTCCCGGTTTCTACACGGACATACGGCAGAAGGATTGCCGGTAAAACCTACCGATAAATTTGTACTTCGTTCGCATGCCTATAACGTTGACTTTGTAGGGGCTTCTGAAAAAATAGAGGTATTGGCCGACAAAATGATTTCTGCGTATAACAATTATTTTATTGGGAACGAACCGTCTAAATGGGCTGGTAATTGCCGTATTTACCAGGCTATTACATTGAAGGATGTGTATCCTAATATTGATGTTCGTTACTATACCGATAATGAGTTTCTTAAATACGATATAATCGTAAAGCCGGGTGGCGATGTTTCTAAGATTGCTTTGAAGTATGATGGCATTGACAAAATGCAGGTGAAAAACAAAGAACTGGTTGTTTCTACTTCAATAGGCGAGTTGAAAGAATCATCGCCATATACTTATCAATCTTCTGCCAAAGGAAAGAATGAAGTCAGTTGTAAGTATGTGATAAAGGATAATATATTAAGGTTTGACGTAAAAGGTTATGACCCTGCGGCTACATTAATAATTGACCCGGTAGTTGTTTTTTGTTCCTTCTCCGGAAGTTCTGCAGACAACTGGGGTTTTACGGCTACATACGGCCCTGATGGCAGTATGTATGGTGGTGGCATTGTACTTGATGCAAGTGGATTTCCTGTTTCGCCGGGTGCTTTTCAAACTGCTTATAATGGTGGTGGTGGCACTACCCCCAGCGACATAGGAATCATCAAGCTTTCCCCAAATGGCAATACCCGTATTTATGCTACCTATGTTGGTGGCGGGTCCAACGATCAGCCACACAGCCTTGTTGTAAACAGTCAGGGCAATTTGATTATTGCGGGTCGTTCTTCCTCCAATAACTACCCGGTGGTAAATCCCGGCGGACAGGTTGGCCCCGGTGGTGGAAATGATATTATTGTTACACAACTTAATGCAACAGGCACTGCATTGGTAGGTTCAAAAAAAATTGGTGGTACAGGTGAAGATGGGGTTAATATATCAACAACAAGAGATCTTAATTCCTTGCAAAGAAACTATGGTGATGATGGCCGCAGTGAAGTGATGCTGGATGGAGCTGGTAATGTATATGTAGCTTCTTCTACACAATCTCGACCCACCGGTAGCCCCGCATCCGGCGGTTTTCCTGTTACTCCAGGTGCTTTTCAACCCACTTTTGGCGGCGGCTTGCAGGATGGAGTAGTGTTAAAACTAACACCCACACTTAGTGCAGTAACTTTTGCCAGCTATCTCGGCGGCAGTGCTAATGATGCAGCTTATGTATTGTCAATGGGACCCGGAGGAAATATCTATGTGGCCGGTGGAACGGAAAGTGGCAATATGCCTGGCAATACTACGGGCACAGTAAGCCCAACCAATAATGGAAGTATTGATGGCTTCATTTCAATTATCTCAAACAATGGTACAGCCATCAATCGTACAACTTATCTTGGTACAACAGGGTTCGACCAGGTGTTTGGTTTACAATTCGACCTCAATGGATTTCCCTATGTAATGGG
>JBKJIX010000007.1:0-8013 GCA_046598205.1 Chitinophagaceae bacterium | reverse complement strand
AGAAAACACAAACCCGATAGCTATCGGGTTCACAAAGAAAAATTCCTTTACTTTCAATACGTTGTGTTCTTCGTGAAAAACTTTGTGGGCTTTGTGCTCCTTGTTTATAGACTTTTGAGACAGCCTCCGTTAACGATTGCTTGCCACTTAGAAATCTTATATGGACATTGTTTATCAGAACGAATAAATAGCTGCAAAAATGAAACTGGCAGCTGATTTGGTAAAGGCCCCAGTTTTATTGGTAAAGAGCACTTCTTTATTTGCATTATCAATTCTGAATTCAGGAATAAATATGAACCCGCCTGTTTTAAAGTTGGCAGATAGGGTAGTAGCGAAAATATTACAACCGTTACCAGAAGCTGTAAATAATTTGAACTCATGTTTATCACTGAATAATTCCCCACGCAGCGTAAGACCAAACCAGGGCTGCGGGTCAACATTCAGGTACAGCGCTGAACCCCACCATGCTTTACTTTCCGTATTCTTTGCGCCATCCCAGCCTTGTGTGGAGTTTACAGTACCGTTGTAACCAATACTAAATTTGTCGCTGACTTTGGCAGTAATTACTGCATCAAACTGATTTGTTTTTGACGTATCAGGATTCTTACCACTAACATAGTTGAGATAAAACTTTACATTATCATTTGGGGCAAAAGTGTATTGCGCCAATAATGCTTTCTTATTGATCTGGCCATCCGGGGGAATCCTGAAATCAGTAGGATTAGCAACACCCAACATTATTCCATGTTTCCCTTTTGAAATTTCTGCCTTTAACCCGGTATGTGTGAAAGGGCCATTGGTAAACATATAGCTCATGCTATAGTTTCTATTTAATTGAGGATCTACTAATTCATAACCTACATGGGTGGCCCAGGTACCCAGGGTAAACTTTAACCAGTCGGTTGCGGAATAGCTTACATAAAGTTGCTTTATAGCCTGTGTAATTCCGGCATCAGCATAAGCGAAGTCTTTAGCCCTTGGACCGAAGCCAAGGTCGGCTACTGCACTTACTTTATCACCTTTATGTTCAAATTTAAGACTGGCCATACCAAGTGAAAATGAATTATGCATGGGTGTGAAGCTGGTGAAGCCATTGGTCTTGACATCCGCCAGATCATTTCGGTAATACGCATCGAAAGAACCTGTAATTGTTAATGCTTGTTCCTTTTTTTCTTCTTCCACTACTGTCGAAGAATCTTTAACAACTGAACTAACTGATGCGGTTTGGGCATTTGATAAGGTAAAAGACAGCATGCCTATGGCTGCCACAAAAAGTTTTTGTAACATTGTAATACATTTTAGATGTTAAGAAAAGGGCACAGCAGGAATAAGCTTTTGCGAGAAGTTTATTTCTCCCGATAGTTATCGGGAAATGCAGTGCCTTTTTCGATTTAATTTATTTAGAGCTGCGTTTCTATAGATTTCTCTTCAAGTCCATTTGCATTTACCAGTAAATGGCCCTGGAAATATTTTTCATCGTGTTGTGATGCATCCAGACCTTCTGCTTCTTCAGCCTGTGTTACCCGCATTGGTAATATGAGGTTAATTAATTTGAAGAGGATAAAGGATGCAACGAAACTATATGCAGCGGCAAGAGCCATTCCTTTCAATTGAATCATGAACTGACCATCCACTACCAATGAGTTTACTGTTTTGCTGCCGAATACACCTGTTAACAGCATACCTGTAATACCACCAAGACCATGACAGGCAAATACATCCAATGGATCATCCAGTTTGGTTTTGCGTTTCAGGAATTCAGCCACCAGGTTAGAAACAATGGCTGCTACAAAACCTATAAACAATGCTTGTGGCACACCTACGAAACCTGCTGCCGGTGTTATAGCTACCAGGCCTACAACAGCTCCAATACAGAATCCAAGCACAGATGGTTTTTTACCACGAATAACATCGAGGAACATCCATGATAAACCTGCAGCAGCAGCAGCAGTATTCGTAGTTGCGAAGGCATATACACCCAATGAACCAGCACCTACTGCACTACCTGCATTAAAACCAAACCAGCCAAACCAAAGTAAGCCTGTACCAATGAGCACATAAGGTATATTAGCTGGTGAAGCTGAGGTTGTAGATTTTCTTGGTTTTAATACAAGTGCACCTGCCAATGCAGCCATACCTGCAGAAATATGTACAACAGTACCACCGGCAAAATCAAGTACACCCCATTTAAACATCAATCCATCAGGATGCCATGCCATATGTGCAAGTGGCGCATATACTATTACTCCAAACAATACAATGAACAGTGTGTATGAGCTGAAACGAATACGTTCTGCTACAGCACCTACGACAAGTCCAGGAGTAATGATTGCAAACATTAATTGGAAGAAGGCGAATAGTGGAAGTGGAATAGAAGTTGCCAAACTCCAGGGCTCGCCATTCATTACATTTTTAAAGAATAAAAATGTTCTTGGGTCGCCGATAAAACCACCCAATGAATCGCCGAAGCAAAGACTGAACTGAACTACAATCCATAATACGGAAATAATACCTGCAGAAACAGTACTCTTTATCATAGTAGAGAGTACGTTTTTACGGCCTACCATTCCGCCATAGAAAAATGCAAGGGCCGGTGTCATTAAGAACACAAATGCACAGGAAACAAGCATCCATGAAATGTCGCCGCTGTTGTAGGTATATTTTGGCGTTTTGCCATCTTCACCTAATACGGAGGCCGGGTCGAAAGAAGCGGAAGGGTTTACAAAAATTGCCAGTACTGCAATGGTGAGCAATACCAGGAAGGGTGCTACTTGCTTAACCGTTTTTTTGCTCATAAGCTGTGTTTTAGTTGATTAATATTAAATAAAAATAATATTTGAATTATTTAACGTGAAAATACCAAAATATTGAATTAACAGATGTTAGTTTTGCTAATTATGTGAATAAAATCAATAAAAAATGGATAAATCAATTGAAATATTCAATTAATTTATCCAATAATATATTTTTTTCAATTGTGAACCTTTGATGTTGGCTATTTATGCAGGCTGAAACCTCAATATGGAGTCTTTACTTTCAAGTATGGAGAAATTGTCGGCATTCAGGAATTCGTCCACTTTGCGGGCACATTCCCGGCCTTCGCTGATAGCCCAAACGACCAGGCTCTGGCCACGGCGCATATCACCGGCTGTGAATATTTTGGAGATATTTGTACGATAATCTTTTTCAGATGCTTTTACATTTCCCCGTTCATCAAGCCCGATGCCGAGGTCGTTGATAAAACCTACATGTTGTGGATGCACAAAACCCATCGCCAACAATGCAAGTTCGCAAGGGATTTCTCTTGCACTGTCAATTACTTCTACAAACTGTGCCGGCCTGCCATCAACAATCTTCCATTCCAGATCAACAATTTTCAGGGCTTTCAATTTACCATTTTCATCACCAATAAATTCTTTGGTAGCAACTGCCCAATGACGGTTAGCCCCTTCCTCATGTGAGGAAGTTGTTTTTAACAGCATCGGGAAACTTGGCCAGGGCATAAAATTATTTCTTTCATTCGGTGGCTTTGGCATTAATTCAAATTGTGTAACTGAGGTAGCGCCATGACGGTTAGAAGTTCCTACGCAATCACTTCCTGTATCTCCTCCACCAATCACTACCACATTTTTACCGGTGGCCATTACTTCTTCATTCAACACATTACTTTCAATAGCTGCATTGGCGAGAAAATCTTTCCCGGCTACTTTTTTATTGTTTTGTTTTAAAAAGTCCATTGCAAAATGAACACCATTCAACTCTCTTCCCTCAATAAATAAATTTTTTGCAGTAGTGCTGCCACCTGCCAATACAATTGCATTAAACTCTCTTAATACGTCATTCACACTTACATTCACTCCAACATTGGCAAGGCATCTAAAAACAACACCTTCTTCTTCGATCAGTTTTATTCTTCTGTCCACCACCCATTTTTCTAATTTAAAATCGGGGATGCCGTAACGTAGCAACCCACCCGGTGCATCATCTCTTTCAAATACCGTTACACTATGGCCGGCATAATTTAATTGAGCTGCTGCTGCTAATCCCGCAGGGCCTGAACCAATTACTGCTATTTTTTTACCTGAACGAAGATTTGGTTTGCGGGGCTTTACAAATCCTTTGTCAAAAGCTATCTCAATAATATGTTTTTCTATTTCTTCAATAGTAATGGCAGGTTGATTGATACCTAACACACAGGCGGTTTCACAAGGTGCAGGGCAAATACGGCCAGTGAATTCAGGAAAATTATTAGTAGAACTTAAAATATCATAGGCTTCTTTCCAATCTTGTTTGTAAACAGCGTCATTAAATTCTGGTATCACATTTCCCAGGGGGCAACCATGATGGCAAAACGGAACACCACAATCCATGCAGCGGCCTGCCTGCTGATTTAGTTTCTCATCATTATAGCGGTGTACAAATTCTTTGTAATGATGCAGCCGGTCCTCTGCCGGTTCTTTACCCGGAAGCTCTCTGGTGAATTCTTTAAAGCCTGTTGGTTTTCCCATGATAACTATTTATTGATTTACTCCTGCTTTAATTTTTTGTGTGCTGAGAGCTTTTTTATAATCCTTCGGAAACACTTTTATAAAATGCTGTAATTGGTTATCCAGATCTTCCAAAATGAATTTTGCAACAGTACTGCCTGTGTATTCAAAATGTTTTTGAAGCATAGTGAACAATTCATTCTTATCGTTCACATCACATTCATCAAGATCAATCATTTCCATGTTACAGTTACCCGCAAATTTTCCTTTTACGTCATACACATAGGCGATACCACCACTCATACCTGCTGCGAAATTTCTTCCCGTATCGCCGAGTATCACTACCTGGCCACCCGTCATGTATTCACATCCATGGTCTCCAATGGATTCAACAACAACATTTGCTCCAGAGTTACGTACACAAAATCTTTCGCCAGCTTTACCTCTTATAAACGCTTCACCACTGGTAGCTCCATAAAATGCTACGTTACCAATGATGCTATTTTCTTCGGGAACATAGGTAGCTGCTTTCGGCGGATAGATGATAAGTCTTGCGCCACTTAATCCTTTACCGAAATAATCATTTGCATCACCTTCCAGTTCCAGTGTAATCCCTTTTGAATTGAAGGCACCAAAACTTTGCCCGGCTGTTCCGGAAAAGTTGAAATGAATGGAATTGTCAGGTAATCCTGCTGCTTTAAATTTTTTAGTTATTTCGTTGGAAAGAATCGTTCCGGCAGTTCTGTCTGTATTTTTTATTACAAACGATGCAGTAACTTTTTCTTTATTATCAATTGCAGGTTGTGCCACTGCTAATAATTTCCAATCCAGGCTTTCGCTTAATCCATGATCTTGCTCCTCGCTACAGAATAAGCCAGTGTATAATGAGTTGGGTTCTTTATAGAGAATGGCTGACAAGTCGAGGTTTTTATATTTCCAATGTTCAATACTTTCTCTCATTTCTAAATTATCAGCCTGTCCTACCATTTCATTGATAGTTCTGAAACCAAGCTCTGCCATTATTTCCCTCAGCTCCTGCGTAATCATTTTAAAGAAATTGACTATATGGTCCGGATCGCCTTTGAATCGCTTTCTTAATTCAGGATCTTGTGTGGCTACACCAACCGGGCAGGTATTCATGTGGCACTTACGCATCATAATACAACCTTCCACCACTAATGCTGCTGTTGCAATGCCCCATTCTTCTGCACCGAGTAAAGTTGCCATAGCAATGTCTCTACCGGTTTTCATTTGGCCGTCTGCCTGCACTACAACTCTGCTTCTTAATTTATTTTTTACTAATGTCTGGTGTGTTTCAGCCAAACCTAATTCCCATGGTAAGCCTGCATGGCGGATAGAACTAACCGGTGATGCACCAGTGCCACCATCATGTCCTGCTATTAATACTACATCAGCTTTTGCTTTAGTAACACCGGCTGCAATAGTTCCAACACCTGCTTTACTAACCAGCTTTACACTTATCCTGGCTGCACGGTTAGCATTTTTCAGATCATAAATTAATTGTGCCAAATCTTCAATAGAATAAATATCATGATGGGGTGGGGGAGAAATCAATCCAACACCCGGAGTAGAGTGACGAACTTTCCCAATCCATTCATCTACTTTATGCCCGGGTAACTGACCACCTTCACCGGGTTTAGCACCTTGTGCCATTTTAATTTGTAACTCATCTGCTTCGGTGAGATACAAACTCGTTACACCAAATCTTGCAGAAGCTACCTGTTTGATAGCACTACGCATATTGTCGCCATTAGGCAGCAGGTCATATCTTTTTTCATCTTCACCACCTTCGCCGGTATTGCTTTTTCCACCGAGACGGTTCATAGCAATTGCTAATGTGGTATGTGCCTCCCAGGAGATGGAGCCAAAGCTCATGGCACCGGTAGCAAAACGTTTATAAATGTTTTCCGCCGGTTCTACTTCATCTATAGAAATAGAATCTCTTGTTTTTTTGAATTGAAACAACCCTCTTATCGTAGCAGCTTTTGCTGTTTGGTCGTTAATTAATTTCGAATATTTTTTAAATGTAGCCAGGTCATTCATCTTTGTTGCATGTTGCAACAAGTGTATTGTTTGCGGGTTGAATAAATGAAATTCGCCTTTTTGTTTCCATTGAAAAATACCGCCAACGGGTAAGCGGTCAACAGGGATTTCTTTTTTGCTAAAGGCAAAGAAATGTTTGGCTAATGCTTCTTTAGCGAGTTCATCCAATCCCATTCCTTCTATTCTTGATGTAGCTCCTGTAAAATATTTATTAACCACTTCTTTATTCAATCCCAATATTTCAAATATCTGTGCTCCCTGGTAAGATTGCAGGGTAGAGATACCCATTTTGGAAAACACTTTCAACAAGCCATCATTTACGGCTTTGATATAATTCTTCTTTAACTGTTCTTCGTTTAAATCAGTTTGTAACTTTCCACTTTCCAGCATATCCCTGATAGAGGAAAGAGCTAAGTATGGATTAATAGCCGTTGCACCAAAGGCAACCAGGCAGGCAAAGTGATGCACTTCCCAAACATCACCGGCTTCAACAATGATTCCAACATTTCCCCGCATTCCCTTACGGATAAGATGATGATGAATAGCCGCAGTTGCTAATAATGACGGTATTGGAGCATGGTTCGAATCGATAGCCCTGTCCTGTAAAATCAACACTTTAAAACCATCTTCCACCGCATCTACTGCATAATCACAAATTCTTTCTACTCCTTTTTTTAATGAACCGGGTTTGCCATCTGCCTTAAAATAACATTGAATGGTTTTTGATTGAAACAAACCGGTATCAATACTTCTTATTTTTTCCAGTTCATGATTAGTTAGTACTGGTTGTTTTAATGCTACGCTGTGGCAGGTAAGCGGATCTTCCAATAATAAATTTCCATTGTTACCAACGAATGTCGCCAGCGACATCACCAATCTTTCACGAATGGGATCAATGGGAGGATTAGTAACCTGTGCAAATAATTGTTTGAAATAGTGACTCAGGTGTTGCGGATGATCGCTGAGTACAGCCAACGGAATATCTGTTCCCATTGAGCCAATCGGTTCTTTACCATCTAATGCCATTGGCGCAATGATATTATCCAAATCTTCTATGGAGTAACCAAATGCTTTCTGATATTTAAAAACCTGGTCATGTTCCAGGTGAGTGAACATAATTCTTGGTTCTGGCAATTCTTCTAACCGGATCTTATATTTATTCAACCATTCGCCATATGGTTTTTGCGAACAGATCTGATTTTTTAATTCGGTATCGCTGATGATTTTTCCTTTCTCCATATCTACCACAAACATCTTTCCGGGTTGCAATCTACCTTTCTCAATAATGGTGGTAGGATCAATCGGAAGCACACCAGTTTCAGATGCCATGATTACACGGTCATCGTTGGTAACACAATATCTTGAAGGACGAAGACCGTTTCTATCTAATGTAGCACCGATGATTTTTCCATCGGTAAAAGAAATAGAAGCTGGGCCATCCCACGGCTCCATAAAAGAAGAG
>JBKJIX010000034.1:0-54703 GCA_046598205.1 Chitinophagaceae bacterium | reverse complement strand
TTGGTAACACAATATCTTGAAGGACGAAGACCGTTTCTATCTAATGTAGCACCGATGATTTTTCCATCGGTAAAAGAAATAGAAGCTGGGCCATCCCACGGCTCCATAAAAGAAGAGTGAAATTCATAAAATGCTTTTTTCACCGGATCCATTTCTTCATGACCATCCCATGCTTCCGGTATCAGCATCATCATTACATGTGGTAATGAACGACCTGTTAGTGTCAGCAATTCAATTACATTATCCAAACAAGCAGAATCGCTTTGCCCTTCCGAAATAATTGGCAACAGCATTTCCATTTCTTCTTTACTAAAGTAGGGAGAAATAAATCCTTTCTCACTTGTCTTTAACCAGTTGAGGTTGCCTTGTAATGTATTGATTTCACCATTGTGTGCTATATAGCGGAACGGTTGTGCTAGTTTCCAGGAAGGAAATGTATTAGTAGCAAATCTTGAATGCACCAGGCCAAATGCACTTACCACTCTTTTATTACTGAGGTCGGGAAAATAACTACGAACCTGCATACTGGTAAGCTGCCCTTTATATACAACTACTTTATGCGAAAGAGAGGCTACATAAAAACCTATCGCATCTTTTCTTACTGTGCTATTTATTGTATGTGCTGCATAGTTGCGAAGTATAAATAATTTTCTTTCAAAATCATCGGGATTTGAAATATGGTCGGGGCAGGCAATAAAGACCTGTTCCATTTCCGGTTCCACACTTAATGCAGTTGGCCCGATGTCGTGTGTGTTTACAGGAACTTTTCTGTAAGCTAAAATCTCTAATCCTAATTTTTCGGCGGTTCGGTTAAAGATGTCACGACATTCTTCTCTTAACCTGATTTCTTTGGGAAAGAAAATCACACCAACCCCATATTTACCAAATGATGGAAGATGAACACCGAGTTTCAAACATTCATCAAAGAAAAATTCATGCGGGGTCTGAATCATAATGCCAGCGCCGTCGCCAGTATTTTTTTCACAACCACAGGCACCACGGTGCTCCATGTTCTCCAACACTGTTAGTGCATCGGAAATATGCTGATGAGATTTATGACCTTTGATATTGGCGACAAAACCAATACCGCAAGAGTCATGTTCGAAAGATGGGTCGTATAACCCCTGGTTGCTCGCCATGTGGTGCAATTGTTAAGTGTTATGAATACAGTCGTTAACCGTTTCATTAGCAAGCAATACGACTGAAATTACAAAAAAATCTTCAGCAGGAGATAGGATTTCAGGTTGATTTATCCACAAAGTTTATAGACTATTGACTTAGATCAAAGTAGAATCGCAATTTGCTATTCACTTCGGTATTAAATTAAATATCCAAACAACTGGTCGTTCTTATTTATTTCATCGAAACCAATATTTGCTTTTTTCATCTTTGATAAAAGCAACTCATAGTCATCACGGCTTTGCAATTCAACACCAACCAATGCTGGTCCGTTTTCTTTATTGGTCTTCTGCATGTATTCAAACCTTGTGATGTCATCAGTTGGCCCTAATACATTATTGACAAATTCTTTCAATGCACCGGGACGTTGTACAAAGCTGATAAGGAAATAATGTTTAAGCCCTTCGTATTGCAGGCTTCTTTCTTTTATCTCCTGCATACGGTCAATATCATTGTTGCTGCCGCTGACAATGCAGACTATATTCTTTCCTTTTATTTCATTTGCAAAATCATCTAATGCTGCAATTGATAAAGCACCAGCCGGTTCTACTACTATTGCATCTTCATTGTATAGTTTCAAAATAGTGGTGCATACTTTTCCTTCTGGTACCAAACGCATATCATCCAATACATCTTTGCAAATCGAGAATGTCAGTTCACCAACTCTTTTTACAGCAGCTCCATCAACAAACCGTTCGATTTTATCTAATGTAACCGGATGGCCGGCCTTCAATGCTTCGAACATGGCAGGAGCACCTTCGGGTTCGAGGCCAATAATTTTTGTCTTGGGAGAATATGTTTTGAAATAAGAACCTACACCGGCACTTAAGCCACCACCACCAACTGGTACAAATAAATAATCAATGCCCCCTCCAACTCCCCCTTCAGGGGAGAGCAGGTCGCCTATATCTTCAAGTATCTCTACGCCAACCGTTCCCTGTCCTTCAATGATTCTGTAGTCATCAAAGGGTGGAATAAAAGTCATGCTATTTTGCTCTGTGAATTGCTTAGCGGCAACTGCACAATCATCAAACGTATCACCTACTAATTTTATCTCGATAAAATTTTCACCAAACATTTTTGTCTGGCTGATCTTTTGTTTGGGAGTAATGATGGGCATAAACACCACGCCTTTTACATTCAGTTTTTTACAACTGAATGCAAAACCCTGTGCATGATTACCGGCACTGGCACAAACAACTCCTTTCTGTAATTGTTCAGTTGGCAGGGAACTCATCATATTATAAGCTCCCCGTAATTTATAAGAACGAACTACCTGCAGGTCTTCTCTTTTCAAAAAAACATTACATTCATATTTCTTCGACAAGTTATGATTGAAAGTAAGTGGTGTTCTGTTCACCACTTTCTTCAACCGAAGATGTGCTGATGTAAAATCAAGCTGCACATTATTGCTTATTGTCGGCGTCATACTATGTATTGTTTGTCTGCTGATTCAGGTTTCTGTACCAGTTTGCTGAATATCTGTTTGGTGGAAGGAACAGGAGCTGACGAAGCTTTTACTTCAGCTTTTGGTTGATTCTCCGGACGCAGGCTTCTTACTGTTTTACCAGCCTGCCAGAGTTCACTTTCCCGAAGCTCTTTTAATTCTTCTTCTAATTTTTCCCTGTAATCAGCTTTGCTGTTACTATCAATAGAACGTTGTGATTCTTTACCGTCAGCAACACTTTCATATAATTCTTTGAACACCGGTGCTGTTGCATCACGGAATTTTTTCCACCAGTCCAATGCACCACGTTGTGCAGTGGTAGAACAGTTGGCATACATCCAGTCCATACCATTCTCTGCTACCAATGGCATCAGTGATTGTGTTAACTCTTCTACTGTTTCATTAAATGCCTCAGAAGGGGAGTGGCCTTTGCTCCTCAACACATCATATTGTGCCGCAAATATTCCCTGTATAGCACCCATTAATGTTCCTCTTTCCCCGGTTAAATCGCTATATACTTCTTTTTTAAAATCTGTTTCGAACAAATAACCACTACCTACTGCAATGCCTAATGCAGCTACTCTTTCAAATGCTTTACCAGTTGCATCCTGGTATATAGCATAAGAGCTATTCAGGCCACGACCTTGTAAAAACATTCTTCTTAATGAAGTGCCGCTACCTTTTGGTGCTACCAGAAATACATCCACATCTTTTGGCGGAATGATTCCTGTTTGTTCATTGAATGTAATACCAAAGCCATGTGAAAAATATAATGCTTTACCCGGAGTCAAATGTTTTTTTACAGTTGGCCACAATGCTATTTGTGCCGCATCACTCAGCAGGTAACAAATAATTGTTCCTTTCTGTAAAGCCTCTTCTATTTCAAACAATGTTTCGCCGGGAACAAAACCATCACGGATCGCTTTATCCCATGTTTTAGATTCTTTACGTTGGCCAACGATAACATTGATGCCATTATCTCTTTGATTCAGTGCCTGGCCGGGGCCTTGTACACCGTAACCAATTACAGCTACTGTTTCATTTTTTAAAATTTTCTGTGCTTTACTCAGTGGAAATTCTTCTCTTGTTACAACGTTTTCTTCGGTGCCACCGAAATTTAGCTTTGCCATGTTTGTTTGGTTTGCCCCCAATCCGCCGCAGGCGGAGAATTAGAGATAGTTTATAATTATTGGTTTATTCTTTTTTACCAGCATTTGTTCCCTGAGCATCTTCGTTGCATCCGCCCTTTGGCGGATTGTTTCAATATTTTCTTCCTGTGAAAGAGAATATTGTAATCACTATTCATCGTTTGGTTCGCTGCTCAGCAACCCACCCCGGGTCATTTTAATGTCAATTTTCCTCAATTCGCCTCCCGAAAAAAATCGGGACAGGCTCTCCAAGGAGGGGAAGATTACTAAAGTACAATGAGCATTAACTCTTTCTCTTTTTTCTCTTAGCTCTGTATTCCTAACTCACATGGAGAAGACTTCTTGGTTTTGATTTAGAAACTCATTCTCAATTGCATCTTCTCCCGGTTCTTTATATTCAAACTCCTTTAATTTTTTATGAAACCCATCACTATTTTTTATAATAGCTACTCTTGCACTGCGTACAAATTCTATCAATCCATAAGGGGCCAATACTTTTATCAGGCCATCTGTTTCTTCCCGCTGACCAGCCACTTCAAATACGGTATAGTCTTTACGGATAACAACTGCTTTGGCACCATGTTCCCTTAACAGCCTTTCCACTTTTACTTCTTCCGCAATAATATCTGTTGGCACTTTATACAAAGCCAGTTCCTGCCAGATGATTTCCTCATTGGTGTTATAATAAGCTTTTAATACTTCCACCTGTTTTTCTATCTGGCGGCAAAGTTTGCGAACTACATCTTCTGTTTCATTTATCACAATCGTAAAACGATGTACACTGTCCACTTCACTTGGAGATGTGTTCAGGCTTTCTATATTAATTTTCCTGCGGGAAAAAATAATAGCAATACGGTTCAGCAAACCAATCTGGTTTTCCGTATAAACTGTTATGGTATATTCTTGTTTCATAATATCGTTTTTTTGTTAACCGCCGACAGGGTTTTCAACCGCTGTCGGGGTTTTAGATAAACTAAACCACTTCATCTTTACTTAATACCACTTCGGCTACACCTTTTCCCTGAGGCACCATAGGAAAAACATTATTTTCTTTGCCAACCATTACTTCCAGTAAATAAGAGCCTTTATGATTCAGCATTTCAGTTAAGGCACCTTTCAAATCTTTTCTCTCCTTAACTGATTTTCCTTCTATCCGGTAAGCTTTGGCAACCTGTACAAAATCAGGGCTCGTTATATCAGTAAATGAATATCGTTTTTCATGAAACAGTTCCTGCCATTGGCGTACCATTCCCAAAAACTCATTATTCAGGATTAATATTTTTACGTCCACATTAAACTGCATGATAGTTCCAAGCTCCTGTAATGTCATTTGAAAACCACCATCACCGATTACGGCAACAACAGTACGTTTCGGGTCACCAAACTTTGCACCAATAGCGGCTGGCAATGCAAAGCCCATAGTTCCTAAACCACCACTGGTAACGTTACTTTTCGTCTGGTTGTATTTTGCATAGCGGCATGCTACCATCTGGTGCTGACCAACATCAGTAACTATAATAGCATCGCCACTGGTTAATTCATTTACCAGCTGTATCACTTCTCCCATCGTCAATATATCAGTTGTCGGGTCGAGTTCTTCCTTTATTACTTTTTCCTGTTCTTTCTCTCTGCAGTCCGAAAATTTTTGCAACCATTGCGGATACATTTTTTGTTCTATTAAAGCAGTCAGCATGGGTAATGTCTCTTTACAATCACCCCAGACAGGTACAGTTGTTTTTACATTCTTATCAATCTCCGAAGGGTCAATATCTAAATGAATAACTTTTGCTTGTTTGGCATATTTATCCAATCGTCCGGTAACCCTGTCATCGAAACGCATACCAACAGCTATTAATACATCACAGTCGTTGGTTAATAAATTAGGGCCGTAATTACCATGCATACCCAACATGCCAACGCCTAATTGATGATCTGTTGGTATAGCACTCATTCCCATAATTGTCCATGCAGAAGGAATGCCGGCTTTTTCAATAAAGGCTTTAAATTCTTTTTCTGCCTTACCAAGTATAACTCCTTGTCCAAAAATGACGAATGGCCTTTCTGCTTCATTAATCAGTTTCGCTGCTGCTTCCACATATTCTTTGCGAACAATGGGAGAGGGGCGATAACTTCTTATATGATTACATTTCGTGTAACCTTCGTAATCAAATTTCTGCAACTGTGCATTTTTTGTAATATCAATCAACACAGGACCAGGTCTTCCACTTTTTGCTATATAAAATGCTTTTGCTAATACCGATGGTATTTCTGTTGCATCAGTTACCTGGTAATTCCATTTTGTAACCGGCGTAGTAATATTTATTACATCTGTTTCCTGGAAAGCATCGGTGCCTAATAAATGTGCAAACACCTGTCCTGTAATACAAACCAACGGCGTAGAATCAATCATGGCATCAGCTAATCCTGTAACAAGATTAGTAGCACCGGGTCCACTGGTGGCAAAGACAACACCTACATCACCACTTGTTCTTGCATAACCTTGTCCTGCATGTATGCCACCCTGCTCATGGCGAACCAAAATATGCTTCAGCTTATCAGCATAATCATACAATGCATCATAGATTGGCATAATAGCACCGCCGGGGTAACCAAAAATGGTAGTAACGTTTTCTGCTATCAATGCTTCCAGCACCGCTACTGAACCTGAAATAGATACAGCCCCCTCACCCCCCGCAAGGGGGTTCTTAGTCTCTGCTGTTGCAGAATGTTTTATTTTTTCCAAAGTTTCCATTACTTACTCTTTTAAAGATTCATCAAATAATCATGTTCTAAAGTCCCCCTGCGGGGGATTTAGGGGGATTCATCCGTTACACAACCTTCACTTGCATCTTTTACATGTTGTGCATACTTGAATAAAATTCCTTTTGTTGCTTTAAGTTTTGGTTGCTTCCATTTGTTCTTCCTTTTTTCAATCTCTTTCTTACTTATCTCCAGTGTGATCTTATTTTTCTTTACATCAATTTTTATCGGGTCATTATCTTTTACCAAAGCAATCAGGCCACCATCAAAAGCTTCCGGAGTAATATGACCGACAACAAATCCATGTGTACCACCGCTAAATCTTCCATCAGTAATTAATGCCACTGATTTTCCCAGGCCTGCACCAATGATAGCAGATGTTGGTTTCAGCATTTCAGGCATACCCGGTGCGCCTCTTGGACCTACATACCTGATAACTATCACATCACCTTTCTGTATTTTACCCGAGTTGATACCAGCTATTAATTCAAACTCTCCATTAAAAACTCTTGCAGGGCCTTCAAACAATTCTCCTTCTTTGCCGGAAATTTTTGCCACACTTCCTTTTTTTGCCAGGTTGCCATACAGAATTTGCAGGTGTCCCGTTTTTTTCAATGCTTGTTCTAGCGGGTAAATAATGTTCTGAGTCTTAAAGTCTAAATCCGGAATACCTGCTAAATTTTCTGCTACCGTTTTACCGGTTACTGTCAAACAATCGCCATGAAGCAAACCATTCTGCAATAAGTATTTCATTACTGCCGGTACGCCACCATGTTCATGCAGATCCTGCATCAGATATTTTCCAGAGGGTTTAAAATCTGCGAGCACAGGTACTTTGTCGCTGATGTCTTGAAAATCATCCTGAGATAATTTTACACCTATGCTTTTTGCCATCGCAATCAGGTGCAATACTGCGTTGGTACTTCCACCCAATACCATGATGAGAGTAACAGCATTTTCAAATGCTTTTCTCGTCATTATATCAGATGGCTTAATATCTTTCTCTAATAATAAACGGATTGCTTTTCCTGCATCCACACATTCTTTTTGTTTCTCTTCACTTAATGCAGGATTGGAAGAAGAATATGGCAAACTCATTCCCAATGCTTCAATAGCTGAAGCCATTGTATTGGCAGTGTACATACCACCACAAGCACCGGCACCAGGGCAACTGTTTTTTACAATGCCGATAAAGTCTTCGTCATTCAGTTGACCTGCTATCTTTTGTCCCAATGCTTCAAAGGAGGAAATGATATTTAAATCCTGCCCTTTGTAATGACCGGGAGCAATTGTTCCCCCATATACCATGACGGCAGGACGATTTAAACGACCCATTGCTATAAGAGAACCCGGCATGTTTTTATCGCAACCGGGCACTGCAATCAATCCATCATAATAGTGGGCACCGCAAACGGCTTCAATTGAATCAGCAATAATATCACGACTTACGAGGCTATATCGCATGCCATCCGTACCATTGCTGATACCATCACTTACACCGATTGTATTAAAAATCAATCCTACTAAATCATTCTCCCAAACACCCTGCTTGATTATTTTTGCCAAATCATTCAGGTGCATGTTGCAGGTATTGCCATCATAGCCCATACTTACAATACCGACCTGTGCTTTTTTTAAGTCTGCATCTGTTAATCCAATGCCGTATAGCATGGCCTGCGCAGCAGGTTGTGTCGGGTCTTGTGTAATTGTTTTTGAATATTTATTGAGTTCTGTCATTTTTATTTTTTTGTTTGTCATCGCTTGTACTACTCCCGAATAAGTCGGGACAGGTATCATCGTCCCTTCCGCCAATTGGCGGACTCTTCATCTTCCTGTTCTTTACTCAGCAACCCACCCCGGTTTCTGTAAGCAATCTATTTTCCTCAATTCGCCCCTCCAAGGAGGGGAAGTTCACTTAAGCAAAAATTTTCTCTGCCGGAGTGATTATCTTTTCTGCCACAATGTTTTTATAAGCTTCCTGTATTGTTTTACTAACAGAATTGTTCCATGTTTTTGGGAAAACAGTTTCATCCAAACTTTCCCAACCAATTACTTCAGCAGCAGTGCCGCAGAAAAAAGCTGAATCTGCTAGTTTTAATTCCTCAGTAGTAATTTCTTTTTCTTCCACAGGAATTGCCAGTTCATCACATATCTCCAGCACAGTAGCTCTCGTAATACCGGGTAAAATATTTCCAAGCGATGGAGTAAATAGTTTACCATCTTTTTCATAAAATACATTTGCACCCGGGCCTTCGGCAACAAAATCATTCATGTCTGATAGTAATGCTTCATCAAAGCCTTTTGCTTTTGCTTCCTGGCTGGCCAGGATAGAATTTACATAATGACCACCTGCTTTTGCCTGTATCTTAAAACCTTTTGGATTGGGACGTTGAAAAGAAGAGGTCATTACCCGTAATAATTTATCACCGAGGAAAGGCTGCATCTCCCATACTTCGATAACAAGGAAAGATTCTTTGTTTTCTACAAAACTCATATTGGCCGGTGCATATACTACCGGACGTATATACGCATCCTGGAGGTTATTTCTTTTCAGCACTTCATAAGTAGCTTCTATCAGCTCTTCAGTAGCCCAATGATAAGGCATATTCATTGCCGCAGCGGATTGCTGTAACCTGTTGTAATGTTCAACTGCCTTAAAAATTTTTGTTTCTCCTGTTTCTGTTTTATATGAACGGATACCTTCAAAAACGGAATAGCCATAATGAAGGGATTGGCTGTATAAATCCATTTTGGCTTCGGAAGCTTTTACAAAGGCCCCGTTCAGCCACAATACCGTATGTTCATTATAATAAGTTGCCATTATATTTTGTTTTAATCTGACGGTCTCCGTCTGATTATTTATTAAGCGGTTTATTAATTTTTTTGTCAGACGGAGACCGTCAGACAAAAAAAACCCGCCTTTTGGAGGCGGGTCGCATATATTTCAGTTTTTTAATTTAGTATTATGCACCACCTCCATTTGAAGAGAATATAATAATGACCACCAAGCCGATAATTATCGGCTGAGCTACGTTAATAATCACAGTATATATTTTGTTCTTCAACATAAAGGGATGTACTGTAAATATACACCCGCCGTTTCAAAAAAGAACTCAGCAAGCAATTTTTTTTTTGCCCCCTATCCCCTAACGGGAAATATTAAGCACTAACAGTTGTTGTCTATTTATCACACAAAATGAAAAAGAGACATTTATAATTACTATTAATAACACCCCTTTAGGGGATGGGGTTTATATAATCGTAGATTTCCGCAACTCAATATTCTCTCTCTTTACAGAGCCTGAAATTTTACCACTTACATAATCACTTATCAGCTCACCAATAGTGGAAGTGAAATAGAAATTTACCGGGTCAATATCTTTTGTAACAAACGAATATTGTAAAGTCCAGTTGACAGCATCTCTTACCAGTTTGGCTTCTTCTTCCATACCCAGAAACTCCAACATCATCGCAGCAGAAAGAATGGAACCAATCGGGTTAGCAATATCTTTTCCAGCCGCCTGCGGATAAGAACCATGAATAGGTTCAAACAAAGCAATCTTTTCATTTATTCCAACAGAAGCGGAAGGCAACAGTCCCAGCGAACCACTTATCACACTGGCCTCATCACTGATGATGTCGCCAAACATATTTTCAGTCAGGATAACATCAAATTGTTTTGGATTAAGGATGATCTGCATGGCAGCATTATCAACAAACATATAGTCAACTGTTACATCAGGATACTGCGGTGCCATCTCTTGTACTACTTTTCTCCATAGTCTTGATGTTTCCAGTACATTAGCTTTATCAACCAGGGTTAATTTCTTTCTTCTGCTTGGCTTTTGTGCAAAATGAAAAGCGAGGCTAGCTATACGTTCTATTTCTGCTTTTGTGTAAACACAATCATCACTTGCCTGAGTGCCATCTTCGTTAATTTCTTTTTTACCAAAATAAATTCCACCGGTCAACTCACGGAAGATGATGAAATCAACTCCTTCGATATTTTTACTTTTTAGCGGAGACAAATGATGCAGGGAAGCATAAGTACTTATTGGGCGAATGTTCGCATAGAGTTGTAATGACTTACGAAGCTTCAACAAGCCCTGCTCAGGTCTTACTTTAGCAGTAGGGTCATTATCATATTTTGGGTGACCAATTGCTCCGAATAAAATGGCATCACTTTTCAAACAAACTTCAATTGTTTCATCTGGAAGAGGATTGCCAGTCTTATTAATTGCATCAGCACCCATCAGGCAATAGGTGTAAGTAAATTCATGACCAAACGATTCTGCGATGGAGTTCAAGACACGGATGGATTGGTGGGTTACTTCCGGACCGATACCGTCACCTTCAATTACTGCAATTTTTCTGGCCCCCCTGCCCCCCGAAAGGGGGTTCTTAGAGTCTGCTTTTTTATCATTCATTTGTTCACTCATAAAATTCTTTATACATTAAAGTTTTTAATTCAATAGGGTTTTAAAGTCCTCCTTCGGAGGATTTAGGAGGCCTCGAATTTTTCTATATCTTCTTTTATACTTAATAAATAATCAATATCATCATAGCCATTCAGCAGGCAAGTTTTCTTATAACTACTAATATCAAAATGTTCTTGCTCGCCAGTTGAATTGATAGTAATGGTTTGATTTTCTAAATCAACTGTCAGTTCTGTATTATTGTCCTGTAGAAATATTCTTTGCAGGAACGCATCAGTTACTTGTACTGGCAGCACCCCATTATTCAGTGCATTGTTTTTAAAAATATCCGCAAAGAAGCTTGACACTACTACCCGAAAGCCTGCATCAAGAATAGACCAGGCTGCATGTTCTCTTGAAGAACCGCAGCCAAAGTTTTTTCCGGCTACTAATATCTCACCATCAAACTGCGACATATTCAATGGAAAGTCAGCTCTTGTTTTTGATTCGTCATCATTATAATATCGCCAATCCCGGAAAAGATTTTTTCCAAAGCCATCTTTGGTAGTTGCCTTTAGAAAACGGGCGGGAATTATCTGATCGGTATCAATATTCTCGATATTAATAGGAACGAAACGGGATATAAAGCCCCCCTGCCCCCCGAAAGTGGGTTCTTGAGTCTGAGAGTTCGAAGACTCTTTTTGTGTATCGGTATTCAGGTTCTTATCTGACATAGTTATTTCAAAAGTTTAGAAATCTAAAGCCCCTCCTGCGGAGGCAACCGAGCCTTGCGAAGGTTGGGAGTGAAACTCGGGGAGGCTTCTTGGATCTGTTACAAAACCTGTGATAGCTGCTGCTGCTGCTGTCAACGGACTTGCCAGCAATGTTCTTGCGCCAGCACCTTGTCTTCCTTCAAAATTTCTATTACTGGTGCTGATGCAATATTTACCAGCCGGAATTTTATCTTCATTCATTCCTAAACAAGCACTGCAACCGGGTTGACGTAATTGAAACCCTGCGTTTTCAAATATTTTGTCAATGCCTTCTTCGATTGCCTGTGCTTCTACTTGTTTACTGCCGGGAACGATCCACACTTCCACATCATCCGCCTTATGTTTTCCTTTTACAAAAGAGGCTACCAGTCGCAAATCTTCTATTCTTGAATTGGTGCAACTGCCGATAAAAACATAATCAATCTTTTGACCTTTAATAGGAGCACCCTGTTGTAATCCCATATAGGCCAGCGATTTTGCTAAACCTGATTTGTCATTTTCGTTAATCGTTTCAGTAGTTGGAATTTTTTCTGTTACACCAATACCCATTCCGGGATTGGTGCCATACGTAATCATAGGTTCAATATCTTCTGCTTTAAAATGATATTCTTTATCAAAGACAGCGTCACTATCACTAAATAGTATCTTCCATTGTTGTAAAGACTTTTCCCAATGTTCCCCTTTAGGGGATAGGGGCTTTCCTTTTATATAATCAAACGTTGTTTCGTCAGGTGCAATTAATCCGCAACGGCCACCCATTTCAATACTCATATTACAAATGGTCATTCTTGCTTCCATACTTAAAGAACGGATAGCAGAACCGGCAAACTCCACTGCATAGCCTGTTGCACCGCTGGCGGTTATTTTTGAAAGTATATATAGTACAATGTCTTTTGATACCACACCTTTATTTAATTCGCCATCAACATTTATCCGCATAAGTTTGGGTTTGCTCTGCAATAAACATTGCGAAGCAAAAACCATTTCCACTTCACTGGTGCCGATACCAAAAGCAATAGCACCAAATGCACCATGTGTGGAAGTATGACTATCGCCACAAACAATCGTCATGCCCGGTTGAGTGATACCTAATTCAGGCCCTATAACATGAACAATGCCCTGAAACGGATGTCCAAGGCCATATAATTCAACGCCATGTTCGGCACAGTTTTGTATTAATGCTTCTACCTGCTTTCGGCTCAGATCTTCTTTTATCGGCAGGTGTTGGTTTAGGGTTGGCACATTATGATCAGCCGTGGCAATGGTTTGTTGTGGCCGCAATACTTTTATTCCTCTTTTATTCAATCCGGTAAAAGCCTGTGGGCTGGTTACTTCATGAATAAAATGCCGGTCAATATATAATACAGAAGGGCCATTGTCAATTGTTTTGACGATGTGCTTCTCCCAGATTTTTTCAAATAATGTTTTACTCATCTTTTTTTGTTTACCAACTTTTGTTCCCTGAGCATCTTCGTTGCGACGCTCCGTTCATCTTTTGTAATTCTATTCATCTTTGTTGAACCCCTCCGGGGTTCGGAATACATTCTATTACTTTTAATCTCCGGGTTTCACCCGGAGCTACTGACATTGAACCCCTCCAGGGTTTGCAGCACATATCAGTTCCTTTACTCTTTTTCTTCTTCCACTCCTTTCTTCTCTTAGCCTATGCCACTGCTACTTTTGATTGATAGTGTTTAGCCAGCAAAGTAAGGTCTTCATCGTTTACTTCTTTTTTGCTGTCGGCTACTTTTACAAATTCACTGTATAAACTGTCCACATCATTCCTGTTGAATTCAAAACCTAATTTTTGAAAACGAAAAGCTAATGCACTGCGTCCGCTGCGTGCTGTCAATACAATTTTTGAACTGTCGGCACCTACTGTTTCGGGATTAATGATTTCATAGGTCAAGGAATTTTTCAAAAACCCATCCTGGTGAATGCCTGATGAATGAGAGAAAGCATTGCTGCCTACAATGGCTTTGTTCGGCTGCACGGGCATCCGCATGGTATCAGATACAAGGCGGCTAATCGGGTTCAGCATTTGTGTTTTTACAGTGGTATGAAAACCCATATAATTATGCTGCTTAATCACCATCACCACTTCTTCCAATGAAGTATTGCCAGCTCTTTCACCCAAACCATTGACGGTACATTCTATTTGTCTTGCCCCGGCAATAACACCGGCGATAGAATTAGCGGTGGCCAATCCCAAATCATTATGACAATGACAGGAGATGATAGCTTTATCAATGTTAGGAACATTATTAACGAGGTAGGCAATCTTTTCGCCATACTGATGCGGTAAACAATAACCTGTTGTATCAGGAATATTTACGACTGTAGCACCTGCTTTAATAACAGCTTCTACCACTCTTGCCAGATAACCATTTTCTGTGCGGCCTGCATCTTCTGCATAAAATTCAATATCGTTGGTATATTTTCCTGCCCACTTCACTGCCTGTATGGCTCTTTCTAAAATTTCATCCTGTGTGGCATTAAATTTTGCTTTGATGTGTAGATCAGAAGTGCCGATGCCGGTATGTATCCGTGGCCGCTTTGCATATTTTAATGCTTCGCCTGCTGCTTCAATATCTTTTTCAACAGCACGGCTAAGACCGCAAACCGTTGCCTCTTTAATTGCTTTGGAAATTTCTTCTACCGATTTAAAATCGCCGGGGCTGGAGATAGGAAAGCCTGCTTCAATAATATCTACACCCAATTCCTCTAATTGCAGGGCCAGTTCTAATTTCTCATTGGCGTTCAGTTTGCAACCGGGCACCTGCTCCCCATCCCGGAGGGTGGTATCGAAAATGTGGACTTTACCTTCTGCCATAATTAATTGATAAAATAAGGTGAGATAAAAATACAGGCTGCCTATTTTTGTACCGCCGGCCCGACTAAATTACCTTTGTTATAAGGGTAATGGAAATCAAAATACGGGGTCTTTTACACCTTGTAAAGGGGTGAAATTCTGCTGAAACCCTTTACTGTATTGCGTTTTAAATTTTTAGAATTACGATGCCCAACCGGTCAACAGATGCCTTGTTTCAACTCGTTAAATCACTCGAAAAGAGTGAAAAACGTAATTTTAAGCTCTATGTCAAGCGGAATACGGCCACAGAAGACCTGAAAATAATCCAGTTGTTTGATGCATTGGATAAGATGAACGACTATGATGATAAGCAATTATTGAAGAAAACCAAGAGCATCAGCAAGCAGCAACTCTCCAATATCAAGGCACACCTGTACAAACAAATCCTTTCGAGCCTCCGGTTGATAAAAGATGAGGACAATATTGACATCCAGTTGCATGAGCAGATGGACCATGCTAGGATATTATATAATAAAGGGCTGTACCACCAGAGCCTGAAAACACTGGACAGGTTGAAGGAAACTGCAAGGGCTTACCATCAATTGACTTTTTTACAACAAGCTTTGTTTTTTGAAAAGAAGATTGAAACCTTATTCATTACCCGCAGTATGCAGGATAGGGCTGATAAACTGGCGGTAGAATCAGATACTGTCAACAGCCAGTTGACGCTGGTGAACAATTTTTCTAATCTTTCCTTACAGTTATACAGTTGGTATATTAAAAATGGGTTGGCAAGAAATGAAAAGGATAACAAGAGTATTCAATCCTTCTTTGAAAAACATTTTCCGGCAGATGCTGACAAAGCCACCGGCTTCTACGAAAAATTATACCTGTACCAGTGTTATGTCTGGTATGCATTTATTCGGCAGGATTTTTTAAACTATTATCGGTATTCGCAAAAATGGGTTGACTTGTTTGCTGTTTACCCCGGTTTGCTGAAAGTAGAAACGGCCAGCTATATAAAAGGTATGCATAACCTGATGGGTGCACATTTCAATTTGATGAACCAGGAAAGGCTGGCCCAAAGTATCAAACAGTTTGAGCAGTTTGTAAAACAAAAACATCTGGAAGAGAATGAGAACAACCGCATACTGGCTTACCAATATTTATATACAGCAAGAATAAATTTATACTTTCTGCAAGGCACATTTACCAAGGGCCTTCGTATGGTTCCTTTTCTCGAAGAAATGCTGAAAGAGTACAGCTTGTATCTGGATACACACCGGGTGCTGGTGTTCTATTATAAAATTGCCAGTTTGTATTTCGGCAGTGGCAACAACGAGAAGGCTATTGATTATCTAAACCGCATCATCAACCAGAAAGGCGATTTGCGTACCGACCTGCAATGCTATGCCCGCCTGCTGCACCTGATTGCCCATTATGAACTCGGCAATTTTGATTTGCTGGAATACCTTATCAAATCTGTTTATCGCTACATGGCCAAAATGGAAAGCCTGAGTAAGGTGGAAGAAGAAATGTTTGCTTTTCTGCGCCGTTCTTTTAAAGTAGGCACTGCTGCATTAAAACCTGAGTTTGAAAAACTACTTGCCAAACTAAAAAAATACGAAGGCAATCCGCTAGAAAGCCGTGCCTTTGTTTATCTCGATGTTATATCCTGGTTGGAAAGTAAAATCAGCGGCGTAAATGTGCAGGATGTGATTAGGGAAAAGTTTTTGCTGGGGAAGAAGGGGAGGTAAATACAAATTATTAGCCCAACAATGGTTGAGCAGCGTCCGCCAAGCGGCTGCCGCATTGTGCTTGCTATGAAATTATATTATTACATAAAACGTTCCGCTGGAACGTAAATACCGGCTCGGTTATATGGTTCTACCTATGAGATGCCCCGCTGGGGCAATGGGAATGTCCTGATTGTTGTGCTCTATGGTTTTATCCATTAGATTGCCCCAGCGGGGTAATGGAAATATTCCGATTGTGACCACATTGTGCATGCTATGAAATTAAATGATTGCATAAAACGTTCCGCTGGAACGTAAATACCGGCTCGGTTATATGATTCTACCCATGCGATGCCCCGCTGGGGCAATGGCAATGTTCGAATACAATTATCTTATTCTGGTTCTTTAAAAATATATTGCTCGTCATATTCTATCTCAAACTCTTTTAAAAGATTTCTGTATTCATCAAGGAAAATTTCTTTTTTATGATGGACTTCCTGGTTTTGAATGTAACGGATTACATCAGGCACATCTCTTTTAGAATAGGCAAATGCACCAAAGCCTTCCTGCCATGCAAACGGTACGGTGCAAAATTTCTTTTCTTTTATCAATTTGCTGCTCTCTGTTTTTACATTTTGTATCAGCGATGAGATGGCTTGTGCTGGTCGCAAGCCGATAAGAATATGTATATGGTCGGGCATGCTGTTTATCTGAAGCATTTTATGACCATTTTGCTGGAAAATACCGGTGATGTATTTGTGCAGTTCATCTTTCCATTGTTTTGAAATAAGAGCTGCCCGGTATTTTACCGCAAAAACAAATTGGATATGAAGCTGTGTATAGGTGTTTGCCATATCGTAATGATAAGATGAATTAAATATACGAATGGTTTTCTTCTGGCAGAACACATAATCAGGGAAACAAGAGGGGACGGTAGTTTAACCTGGGGAGAGGAATCTCAATTTATCTTCAACCACCCAACAATACTCAGTCTTGGTTTATTCGTAACCAGTACTTCGTGGGCCAGTTCACTGCTTTTAAAGAAAACGGTTTTGCCGGCGACAGGAGATATTTTTTGAAGGCTATCCGCATGATGGATACATAATTCGCCACCATCTGTGGGTTGCCAGTCCTCATTCAGGTAGATGACCATTGAAAATTGCCGGCTGTCATTATTGCGAAACTGATCAATATGTTTTTTGTAGAAACTTCCTTTTTCGTATAGCGCATAATGAAATTCATAACCTGTGATAGCGGTATAACAACTGCTGTTTAAATAACTCACAAATTCATCAATAAGGTCAAAAAAATTATTTTCATAAAGATCATCATGTTTACGGTCCAGCCAGTAAATAATATCACTTCTGAATAATTTGTTATGCGGCACAAGAACATTGTTACCCGTGCCAGCAGATTGAAGTTGTTTGTTAGTAAAAAGACGGTTGAGATTTTCTGTTAAATGTAACGCAAGCGGCTTGCTGATGAAGTTTTCGGCTATGCCAATTTTAGTATCAATAAAACCATTGATAAGAGTATTAAAGATCGTTTGCAATCGGTGAAGATAGCTTTAATACACCTGATTGGCTTTTTCCCTTTGCCCTTGACAGTGTCCATAAATAAGAATGCCCCGTTGTTTGTCTTCAGACCCTGGAACTTAACAAAATAAGCAGGTTCGGGGAGTGAAACCATGGCTTTATATAGAGATCTTCGCAAATGCTCAGTAGGATTACCTGACGTACAAGTGTGCGACGCAAGGGACGATGATACCTGTCCCGACTTATTCGGGAGTAGTACTGGTGCTGGGTAAATAATACAAGATGCCTCCTTCGTCGGCATGACAATACATAAGAACTGTGAATAACTGCTGAAAAATTCCTTCTTTCAAATCACCTGTTAGGTGTTACATTTGCCCAATTTATTTATACGAAATGCCCGACAAATCAATCCCCGCCGTTTTATTATTAGCTGATGGTACTGTTGCTCATGGAAAAGCTTTTGGTGCTATCGGTACCACCACCGGAGAAATCTGTTTTAATACCGGCATGACCGGTTACCAGGAAGTATTTACCGACCCGAGTTATTTCGGGCAGATACTCATTATGAACAGTGCCCATATTGGTAACTACGGAGTAAAAGAAGCTGATGTGGAGAGTGACAGTGTGAAAATAAACGGATTGATTGGTCGCAACCTCGAAGACCAGTATTCAAGAAAGATGGCAAGTGGCTCCATGAATGATTATTTGAAAGCGAATAAGATTGTTTCCATAGAAGGAGTGGACACAAGGGCATTGGTGGCACATGTCCGTACCAAAGGTGCAATGAACTGTATTATCTCTTCAGAAACAACCGATATAGAAACACTGAAAAAGAAACTGGCCGAAACGCCGAATATGGATGGGCTGGAACTTGCTTCTAAAGTAAGTACTAAAGAAGCTTACGAAATAGGAGATAAGAATGCTGCTATCCGCATTGCAGTAATGGATTATGGAGTGAAGAGAAATATTCTGAACTGTATGGTAGAAAGAGGAGCTTATGTAAAAGTATTTCCGGCAAAGACAGGATTGGATGAAGTGAAGCAATTTCAACCGCATGGATATTTTATCAGTAATGGTCCCGGCGACCCAGCACCGATGGATTATGCCATAACTACATTGAAACAAATATTGAAAGAAGAAAAGCCTGTCTTTGGAATTTGTCTCGGTCACCAGTTGCTGGCATTGGCGAATGAT
This sequence comes from Chitinophagaceae bacterium, assembly GCA_046598205.1. GTDB lineage: Bacteria > Bacteroidota > Bacteroidia > Chitinophagales > Chitinophagaceae > JJ008. The sequence goes on along the minus strand of JBKJIX010000034.1, from coordinate 35,704 downwards.
ATTCCTACTTTTAAAATGCACCACGGTCATCGTGGATTAAACCACCCGGTTAAAAATATCATTTCCGGTAAATCTGAAATCACTACGCAAAATCATGGCTTTGGAGTTGACCCGGAAGCAGTAAAAAAAGCCAGTCATATTGAAATAACCCATGTAAACCTAAATGACCAGTCAATTGAAGGCATAAGGGTAAAAGGTAAGCCTGCTTTCTCGGTACAGTATCACCCCGAAGCTACACCGGGGCCGCATGATAGCCGGTATCTGTTTGATGAGTTTCTAGCAATGATGCCCCCAACCCCTAAAGGGGGTTAAGGCAATATTCTGTATATGCCTATTATCCGTTTTAATTGTAAATTGTTTTCTTTAATGAGTTGTTATGAGTAAGAATGAAAACAATAATTTAAGTTCCCCTTTAGGGGACAGGGGCATGAAAATCGCCATCATCAACGGCCCCAATCTTAATCTTCTTGGTAAAAGAGAAACCGATATCTACGGCAATATGCCTTTTGAACAATTTCTTGAATTGCTAAAAAAGAAATATGCCAACATCGAAATAAGTTATTTCCAAAGCAATGTGGAAGGAGAGATAGTAAACGAATTACAACGGGTTGGCTTTGATTATGACGGCATTATTTTAAATGCGGCGGCTTACACACATACTTCAATTGCTATTGCTGATGCAGTGGCGGCTATTAAAACTCCTGTGGTGGAAGTGCATATTTCCAATGTATATGCAAGAGAAGACTTTCGCCACCTGTCTTATTTAAGTGGTAAAGCAGCAGGTAGCATTGTTGGTTTAGGGCTGAAAGGCTATGAACTGGCATTGGAATGGTTTCTCTCCCGATAATTTTCCTGATTTATCTCAATCGCCTTAATAAGCATAGTCAGTAAGAGTAGTTTAATTAACTATAGTTTTGCCTGATGAAATTACCTGTTGTATATAAAACTGCCGAAGAAGCATTGTCAGTTATTAAATCCGGTAATCGGGTATTTGTGCAGGGGAGTGCCCAAACACCATTGTATTTATTGCGGCAACTGGCGAAAATGGCCCCGGGGCTTCGTGATGTAGAACTTACTTTCATCACTGTACAGGGCGATATAGAACTGGACAAACCAGCGTATGCTGATTCATTTCATATCAACTGTATGTTTGTTTCGAATTCGGTTCGACAGGCGGTGAATGAAGGGAGAGCTGATTTTATTCCGGTTTTCTTAAGTGATATTCCCGACCTGTTTCGCCGGGAGATGAAGATTGATGTAGCGATAGTGCAGGTATCTCCGCCAGATATACATGGTTATTGTTCGCTGGGAGTGTCGGTTGATATTGCCCGTACTGCTGTCAATACAGCAAAGCATATTATTGCACAGGTAAATCCAAAAGTACCCCGCACACATGGCGACAGCCTGATACATACCAAGCGGTTTACTTCGATTGTTTTTCATGAAGAAGAATTGCCGGAGGTGGACTATGGTGCCAAAGTACAGGAAGCAGATTTGAAAATTGGTAAGCTGGTAGCTGGTATGATTGAAGATGGCAGTACCCTGCAGATGGGTATCGGTACTATTCCTGATGCAGTATTGAAATCTTTAGGCAATCATAAAAACCTGGGAGTGCATACGGAAATGTGCAGTGATGGTATTATTGATTTATTTGATAATGATGTTATCAATAATTCTCAAAAAAGAATTCATCCTAATAAAACAGTAACTGGTTTTGCAATTGGCACCCGCCGCCTGTATGATTATGTAGATGATAATCCTGCTTTTGTTTTTTTGGATATTGATTATGTAAATGACCCGCATGTTATCCGCCGCAATCCAAAAGTAGTAGCCATCAATAGTGCTATTGAAGTAGATATTACAGGCCAGGTTTGTGCAGACTCCATCGGTATGGTGCAATACAGCGGTATCGGAGGGCAAATGGATTTTATGCGTGGTGCTGCACTAAGCGAAGGTGGAAAACCCATTATTGCATTAACCAGCCGCACTGCAAAAGGAGTAAATCGCATTGTTCCTTTTTTAAAATCCGGTGCTGGTGTTGTTACCACCCGTGGACATATTCACTATGTAGTTACTGAATACGGAATAGCCTATCTCTTTGGAAAAAATCTTCGCCAACGGGCAAAGTCGTTGATAGATATTGCACATCCTGAAGACAGGGAGATGCTGGAGAAAGCCTGCTTTGATAGATTTCATCTTTTTTAAACTGCCATTATTGTAATTTATTGATTGTGATTTTTCACTCAGATGGAAATTTGATGTGGATAAACTATCTTTAGAGCTACCATAAACCAACTGTTATGAAGAGAATATTCTTCCTTCTTTACGTTATTTTTTCTATTACTGTTGTTGGCCAGGAACCGATGACCCCTGTTCAGATTGCTGAACGTAATAAACCGGGTACAGTAATGATACAGGCAACTTATAAAGGAATGGTAAATGCTATTGTTCCGGAAATCAACCAGGCTGCATTGAGTGCCATGTCTCAACAGGTAAGATAACAACTGACAGATGTGGGAAAACTCACCGAAGAGCTTTTCTGGAACACCTACCTGATGACCTTTTCCAAAAACATTGAGCAGTATATGACGAAGGGTACAGAAAGAGTGTCTAAAGAACTGAATACAACAATGATGGGTTCGGGATTTATCATTACACCCGATGGTTATGTGGTAACGAATGCCCATGTGATAGATGAAAATGATGGTGATACGAAGCGGGGTTTTGCTGAACAGGCTTTTATGGAAATTCTACAGGCTGATATGAGGACTATTCAATCTGCTATGAAATGCAAAATGACGGACGAAGAGGCACAGGCATTTAAGGAAGCCTACTCCTGGTATTATTCACAAACAATAGAAGTGGGAAATATCAAAAAAGAATTTAGTGTGGTATTGGGTATCTCTGATGATAAAGGAAAAATTACGCCGATGATTATTCCTGCCAAAATAGTAACCCAGAGCAGACCAATTCCCGGTAAAGATGTAGCCATATTGAAGTTGCAAGAAAAACATATTTATCCAACCATCTGTATCTGGGATGATAAGGCGATGCGGGTAGGAGATGCAGTGTATGTATTAGGCTATCCTGCCGTGGCTACTTTTAATCCGTTGCTTTCTACAGAAACAGTATCGAAGGCCACCCTGACAAGAGGATTGGTAAGTGCTAAAAAAACATGAAAGATGGTTGGGAAGTATTACAGATTGATGATGCCATTACACATGGCAACAGTGGCGGTCCGGTAATGAATGAACAGGGAGAGGTAATTGGCCTGGCCACCTTTATAAGTGTAGATGAGCTACGCAAACAAGAAGTGCAGGGCATGAACTTTATGGTGCCTACTACTATCGTAAACGAATTTGTTGATAAAACAAAAATCAAACCTGAGATGAGTGATATATCGCTTGCTTATGAGGAAGCAATGGATATGTTTGACAAAGCCAGGTATAAAAAGGCCTTAGAGAAATTTAACGTGGTGAAAGATATGAATTCTTCTTTCCCGTTTATTGATACTTATCTCAGCCAAACTCAAAAGAATATTGATAAAGGATTGGACAAAGAACCGAAGGCTAGGAAGATGTATTATTATATTGGTGGGGGAGTGGTGGCGTTGATGCTATTACTTCTTTTATTCAGAAGGAAAAAGAAAGCTTCATAATGTAGCGTAAAAAAACCTTCTCAAAGATAAACGGAGCACAACGAACACCAAGAAAACACAAAGTTCACAAAGAAAATTTCCTCTATTTTCAATACGTTGTGTTCTTTGTGAAAAATTTTGTGGGCTTTGTGCCCCTTTTTATTACATATTTATTTCTTAATCTATCTCCGGCTCAGCCCCGGTATCATCATCTTCCTCACTCACCGGTTTCTTTGGCTTTGGTTTTTTCTTCATCCACTCGGGGTCTTGTTTTATTTTTTGTATATCAGTTAAAGAAGTAACATACAAACTGCGGCCATGTGTACCCAATACAATTTCATTATCCCGTTGTTGTATCGCTATATCATGTATCGGAACAGATTTTGGCAGACCGCCGTTCCAAATCATAAATGAACTGCCCCGGTCAAAACTTACATAGAGGCCTCCATCGGTGCCAACATATAAAATGCTGTCATTTTTTGGATCTTCTCTAATTACATTAATAGGCTCATAAGGCAAATCAGTACCAATGGTTTTCCAGGTCATTCCATAATCGTCACTCACATACAAGTAAGGAGCAAAATTGTCGAAACGATAACCGTTTAATGAAACATATACCCTTTCTACTTTATGCTGCGAAGCTGTTACACGGCTTACCCACAAACCCTGAGTCCTGAGCCTGAAGTCGGGAGTCGGGAGTTTAGCACCTTTCTTTACCGGGGTCACTGCGCCTGTTTGGTTTAATAGTTCCCAGCTATAGCCTGCATCTTTGGATACATGTACATTACCATCATCGGAACCGGTATATAGCAACCCAAAGCGTAATGGTGATTCTGTCAGAGTGGTTAATGTGCCATAAGGAACATTCCCTGTCACCCGTCCATTTGTTTGGTCGGCACTCATGGCGATTAATGTATCACCCTTGTTCAATGAACGATAAAGCCGGTTACTTCCATAATATAATACATCCTGGTTGTGTTTGCTTAACAGTATGGGGGTTTGCCAATTAAAACGAAGTGGCTTTTCTCCTAACTCATGCTGCGGACGAAGAGATTTTTGAAACCCTCTTCTTTCTTTACCTTCTTTATTATACCGGGCATAAGAGCCGAATTGTGAACCAGAATACACGGTTGCATTATCCCTGGTATCCACCTGTGCCTGCATACCATCACCACCATTGATAGTGCGGTAAGCATATTGCCCATTGTCAATCCAACCTATATCTTCCTTGTGGGTGGAGGGTCCCCACCAACTGCCATTATCTTGTAGTCCTCCATACACATTGTAGGGTCTTGCATCATCAACGGTAACAGCATAATATTGACCTACCGGTACTGTGTTTGCCTTAAACCAATTGGCCCCATCATCATAGCTGATATTGGTTCCGCCATCATTACCATTAATAATATGCGAATCTTTTTTTGGATTTATCCATAATGCATGATGATCGGCATGTACGTTTCCTTTATCTATTGTCTTAAATGTTTTACCACCATCTGTAGAAACCTGGGCAATAAAACCCATTGAAAATATTTTATCCGGATTATAAGCCGATGTATAAACCTTAGCAAAATAATAGCCATAGGTGTTAAAATTTCCATTGGGCTTGGTATGTGTCTTTTTCCATGTTTGACCACCATCATCACTGCGATAGACTTCGCAACCAACAATGCCGGTATTTTGAAAACCATCATCACTGTCAAGATAATCCCATAGGGCAGTTGGCTCTACTTTGCCGGTGGCCACCATTTCTTTTACATCCTTGCCTGTGTATTTGCGGGGAAAATTATTCTTTCTTAAAAACGTATCAATCAAATTGGTTTTTAATGCGGCAAATTGTTCTTTGCTTATATTTTTAAATTCTGCTTTTGTATAAAGCGTATCATCTTTTTTGACAACGGCAGGTTTGGCTGTGTTGTTATCAACTACTGCATAGATTATATTTGGATTTTCTGGATACACTGCCAGCCCGATACGGCCAATCTTATCACCCATCATAAAGCCTGAGCCGGGAGCGGAAACAATTTTCCATGTGTCACCGCCATCAGTGCTTTTATAAATGCCGCTACTCTTTCCGCTTTCTTCAAATTTCCAGGCACGGCGCACCCGGTACCACATGCCTGCATACACTTCATTCGGGTTGGAAGGATTGATGTCGAGATCAACACAACCGGTGTTATCATCCACATACAAAGTTTGTTTCCATGTTTTTCCGCCATCCATTGTTTTATACACACCACGGTCTTTGTTGGCAGAATATAAATGGCCTAATGCGGCCACCCAGGCAGTATTGTTATCGGTTGGATGCAGTTGCACTTTACCAATATGATGAGATTCGGGCAGACCGAGATATTCCCATGTTTTTCCGTTGTTGTTGGTTTTATACATACCAACGCCAGCATAAGAAGAACGGCTGCTGTTTACTTCACCGGTGCCAACCCAGATAGTTTTTGTTTTCCCCGCAGGGGTCTGCGACCAGTTAACGGCTATATCACCGATAAACAGCATATCGAGGCTGTCCATAATAGGATTGAAACTCTGGCCATTATTAGTAGTATGCCACAGGCCGCCGGTGGCATAGGCCACATAAAATTCAGTGGGGTCTTCCGGATTAGCGTCTATATCCACTACACGGCCACTCATAATAGCAGGGCCAATGTTGCGAAATTGTACCTCATTAAGCAACGAACGGGACTCTAATTGGCGTCGTTGATCCAATCCCTGCATCCTTTCTCCGGCGGGAGTAGGGTTTACTTGCGACAGGCTTGTTAAACTAAGTGTGGAGGCGATGACCGGGAGCAAAAATTGCCCTAATTTTGAAAACATAAACAGATGATTTTGGCGTTATAAGCAGTGAAGTTATATGGCTTGCATCCGCCGGTGGCGAATCATAGCTTCTCTCAAACTTACTAAACTATGCGATTGATTGTTGTACTCCTCTTAATTATTTCCATAAACGGTTTTGGCCAGTGGAAAGATTATAAAATAGGTGCTAAAGGCGATACCCTGAACCGGATAGATATGAAAGGGAAAAAACAAGGCCCCTGGTCGGTGCATGTAGATGAGCTGCGTGGCGAAAGGGGCTTTGAAGAAGAAGGTTATTATGAGAATGACCAGAAGACCGGCACCTGGCGCAAATACTCTTTAGAAGGCGTAAAGACTGCCGAAGAAAACTATAGTTGGGGAAAACTGAATGGCAAGCAGCAGTATTTTACTTACAATGGAGGATTGTTACGGCAGGAAAGCTGGCGGGCTATTGACCCTAAGGTGGCATATGATACCGTATCCGTTTATGATGTGAATGACCCCACTCTCGAAGTGAGCAAAATGGTGGTGAAAAATGAAGGGCTGGCTTTAAAACATGGGAAATGGATTTATTACGACCCAAGAGAAGGAAGTATTGAGGCCACCGAATTTTATGTAATGAATAAACTGCGGACCGAAGCTGATGAAATGATAGGTGATGATGAGATAAAACCCATTGAAGTGAGTAAGGGAAAGACGGTTGTTGTATCCGATTCTTTAAGAAAAGCAAACGACCCCACCCTCAAGGCCATAAAGCAATATGAGAAGGACAACTCCGGCAAGAAAAAAATAAAAGTAAGAGATGGCAATACAGCGAATAAACCTGAACCAATGCCGGAACCTTAGTTAATAACAATTTTATTTTTTGAAATAATTGCTGAAAAAAAGTAATTAGTACTGTACGGCATTTCTCCAGTAAGACCATTCATGTATGGCAATCAGTTATTTTCTTCTTTTTAACCAGGCATCTGTTTTTCTTATAAATGGGGCTGCTTTGTCAGCAAGAATTTCTTTATCAATTGTAATCAGGTAGCGGCAATTATTTTGGATGCAAAGGTCATAGAGATAATTATCCTTGGCATCTATTGACATCCGGTAAATATTTCTGGGTGCGGCAATAATAATAAAAGGAGAAATCAGTTGTATGGCTTTATCTGCTTCATGAACTGAAAAATCAAACCCTTTTACCAGGGCTTCGTGTATTTCGCCAAGCAAATAGTTGTCAGCAAAAATTAATTAGTTGTTTTCAGAAATATAACGAAGCAAAGTAGCAGTTCGGAAATGTCCGGCATATTTTACCCATACACAGCTATCAATGCAGCATTTTCTTAGTGTTGGCATATCTCTTACGGCGGATAGATGTGGTGAGAGCTACAATTTCTTCATCTGTCTTCTTTATCAATGTTTTCTTTTTCTTTAGCTGTGCTTCAAAGGCTTTTAGTTCACTTAATGCATCAGCAGAAAATAATTGAAGTTTGAGTATTTGTTTTTCTTCAATAGAAAGCTTCCTGGCTGCCGATAGCACAGTTTTAAAAGAAGAAGATGGTTTTATTTTTGTTGTTGCTGGCATATTCTTTTTGCATAGTAAATATAACATTTTACTAGCATCAATTTTATTGTTATTCTACTTATTTTCTGAAATAGTTACTAAAAAACAACAACTGGTATTGCACCGCATTTCTCCAGTAAGGCCATTCATGTTTGCCGGGCCGTTCCGTGTATTCATGTGGTATTTTCAGTGTCACCATTTTCTCATGCAGGGAATGATTAACGGCGTAAAAAAAATCTTCTGTACCACAATCAATGATAATGGCAACAGAGTCTTTGGGATATTGTTCTACTATATTCATTACGGAAAGGTTTTTCCAATCATCAGCATGAGTAATAGTGTCTCCGATTTTTTCCTTTAATTGCCAGTTTTTATAAAAGGGTTGTAAATCCACACCGCCACTCATACTTCCACAGGCACCAAATGTAGCGGACTGACGAAAGCCAAGAAATAATCCCCCATGTCCTCCCATGCTAAGGCCGGTAATGGCCCTTGCTTTTCTGTTTTTTATTGTAGCATAATGGCTGTCTATATAATCGGGCACTTCTTTACTGATGTATGTTTCAAAACGTACAGCGGTATCTACCGGGCTGTCTAAATACCAACTGTTATATCCACCGTCCGGGCACACTATCATCATTTTGTATCTGTCTGCATACTCTTTTAGTTCGGGTACTCTTATTATCCAGTTGGCATACCAGCCACCGTGCCCATGCAGTAAATACACAACAGGCACCGGAATTGTTTTATCCTGCACCATGGTTGGTTTTATCACTACACATTTATATGCTTTTTGCATGGCATTACTATAAATGCTTACGGTGTCAACTGTTGCGGCTTTTGCATTGACAACACATAGAATGGCTATGGCAGCAATGAAGTTTTTTATCATACACTAAAGATAAAAAAAGAGGAGGTACAATTGTAGTTGTACCTCCTGCAGTTATTATGATATGTTTTTTAGAACTCTCCAGGGGTTTTAAAACCTTGAGAATTGGTTACATTATTGAACTAAAATTCCCCTTTAGGGGATAGGGGCAAATCCTTTCTTGTCCTGGGCTTTCTGCATTGGATTACCTGATTGGCCTGCACCGCTTCTTGGTCCGCCACCACTTTGTCTTGTTTTAAACACACTAAACCTGGATGGCTCAGGAATAGTGTTCCAGCTATTATTGCTTTCATTAATATCAGCAGTTTCCCGGAACGGGTCAAGCTTTACAGAAGCTACCTCTTTATCTTTTATAAATGTTTTTACTACTTTACTTTCATTCAACCGCCATACCTGTGCAGGAATGCGATCCACTTCTTTTGTACCATCCTTGTAAGTCCATTCTACGATGATAGGCATTACCAGTCCGCCTTTGTTGCTGAAAGTAAGTTCATACATATTCTTATTTCCATACTTTTCTTTTTCTGCATCGGTCAATCCTTCCGGCTTGTTGCCGGGTATCTTCACATCAAACTTAGCAGTATCATAAGTTTCTATACCACGGCCATATCTCCAGTAAAAATCACGGAGGCTGGTATCTGCATCTGTCTGAAATTTAATTTTTGCATCTTCCCGGTTCTTGATTTTTGAAATATCATCGAAAGTTGGTAACGAAGGTTTTGCCACACTTTGTTTTATGGTAGATTCTTTTGTTTCCGGTTGCACTGCTGTTACATCTGCTTTAGCATATTTTATGGAGTCTAAAGAAATGTCACAAACTTCTGTGCTATAAAACCATCCTCTCCAAAACCAGTCAAGATCTTCACCACTTGCATCTTCCATAGTGCGGAAAAAATCTGCCGGCTCAGGATGTTTGAAAGCCCATCTTCTTGCATATTCTTTGAATGCATAATCAAACAACTCACGGCCCATGATGGTTTCTCTTAAAATATTTAAACCTGTCGCTGGTTTTGAATAAGCATTTGGTCCAAACTGAACAATATTTTCACTGTTGGTCATAATGGGTTCCAATTGTTCTTTCGGCAACTTCATATAATCTGTAATAAATGCTGCTGGGCCACGGCGACTTGGAAATTTATTATCCCACAATTCTTCTGTCAGGTATTCAACAAAGGTGTTCAACCCTTCATCCATCCAGCTCCACTGACGTTCATCGCTGTTGATGATCATCGGGAAGAAATTATGTCCTACTTCATGTATCACCACACCCAACATTCCGTTTTTTGTTCCTTCACTGTAAGTGCCATCTTTTTCTGTTCTGCCAAAATTGAAACAGATCATCGGATATTCCATGCCATTGCTGGCTTCAATACTTTGTGCTACCGGGTAGGGATATGGAATAGTGAATTTAGAATAAGTTTTAATGGTATGCTCCACCGCTTTACTTGAATACTTGCGGTATAAACCATAAGCTTCTTTGGCATAACCACTCATGCACATTACTTTTTTTCCTTCTACTTTTGTAGCCAGTGCATCCCAGATAAATTTACGGGAAGAACCCCAGGCAAAGTCACGGACATTATCGGCTTTAAATATCCATGTTTTCTTGCGAGGCGATGCCGAAGCAAGCATTTCCCTGCCATTTTTCTCGGCAGCTTTTGCTTCTGCCAGTGTTACTATTTCAATTGGTTCTGATGACAGTTGTGCTTTATTCCACCGGGCCATTTGTGCAGGAGTAAGAACAGCAGCATAGTTTTGGCCTTCGCCTGTTGACATAATAATATGGTCAGCCGGAACCGTCATGGCTACTTTAAAGTTTCCAAACGTTAAGGCAAATTCTCCACGACCAGTGAATTGATGATTTTGCCAACCCTGAAAATCGCTGTACACACAAAGACGGGGATACCATTGTGTCAATGTAAAAAGATGGTTACCGTCTTCCGGAAAATATTCATACCCGCCACGGCCGCCACGACCCTGCCGGTCAGCTAATTTATAGTTCCAGTCTAATTTGAAAACAAAACGTTGTCCTGCTTTTAATGGAGCAGGCAGTTCAACCCGCATCATAGTTTTGTTCACCGTATATTTCAATGGCTTGCCAGCCGCATCTGTCAGTTTCAAAATATTAAATCCATACCCATTATCTTTTTTTGCTTCATCAGCTCTGTCTAATAATTGCGGACTTGTTTGCCTGCTCATCGGGTTGCTGCCCTGGTAGTTGGCATTGTTCACACTGCTATGCTGATTCTCATCCAACTGCAACCATAAATAGGTTAGTACCTCAGGAGAGTTGTTGAAATAAGTAACTGTTTCGCTGCCATTCAATTTCAGATTTTTTTCATCCAACTCACATTTAATATCATAGTCGCAGCGCTGTTGCCAGTATTTCGGGCCGGGTGCTCCGCTCGCCGTACGGTACTCATTAGGGGTGGGAAAAGTGCCGCCCATCTGTTCAAACTTGTTGCCATGATTGCTGTTAGGATTGTTTTGAATGTTCTGACCAATACTTGAAAGGCTAAAACAAATTGCAATCAACAGGCAGGAAATAAAATTTATCATGTTGTATTATTATTTTTTATAATGACGAAATGTGGGATGGTTTCAAAGCTAAGGTAATTAAGGTAATGGCAAAAAAATGGAGGGTCATTACGGATGGAATTACACCAGTGGTCAGGAAAGCTTTATTGCAGTGCATTATCCGGGTATAAAAAAGCCGCCTGACTAAAGACCAGGCGGCTAAATAAGATAAATATCAGCTTTTAGAATCCTTTCTTCTCCATTGCTTTTTGCATGGGGTTAATTCCTGTTGGCGGGGTTAGATTCTGTTTTTGTTTAAACACTTTGAATTTATTAGGAGCCTTGATATCTCCATAAGTGTTATTACTCACATCCACATCCGCTGTTTCTTTATACGGGTCTAATTTTATTGAAGCCACTTCTTTATCCTTCATAAAAGTTTTGATTACCTTCTTTTCATTTTTCCGCCACACCTGTGCAGGTATTTTTTCTATTTCTTTGGTGCCGTCTTTGTAAGTCCATTCCAGAATGATTGGCATTACCAACCCGCCTTTATTGCTGAAGGTAAGTTCATACATATGCTTACTACCATATTTTTCCTTCCCTTGTTCATCCAATACTTCCGTTTGTGCTTTTATTACTATAGGATATTTTGTAGTATCAAATTTCTCTATGTCCCGGTCATATTTCCAGTAGAAGTCACGGAGGGCAGTATCCTTATCAGTTTCAAAAATAATAGCCTTGTCGGTTTTGTTCCGGATTTTTGAAAGGTCTTCAAATTCATTGACAGCCGGCTTTGCTAATGGCCTGTACACCGTTGTATCTTTTGTTTGTTGCGGAATAGCTGTTACATCCGGCACGGCATATTTCACAGTGTCAATGGAAATGTCGCAGGCATCTGTACCATAAAACCATCCTCTCCAGAACCAGTCAAGGTCTTCGCCGGTTGCATCTTCTAATGTCCTGAACAAGTCAGCAGGAGTAGGAGATTTAAAAGCCCATCGTTTTGAATATTCACGGAAAGCATTATCAAATAACTCACGGCCAACAATGGTTTCCCGTAAAATGTTTAAACCGGTGGCTACTTTATCATACGCATTTGCACCAAAGTTGTTGATGTTTTCAGAGTTGGTCATGATGGGCTCCAACTGTTCTTTGGGCAACTTCATATAATCGGTAATGGCAGAAGGAACGCCACCGGTAGAAGGAAATTTATTATCCCATAATTCTTGTGACAAGTATTGCATATAAGAATTTAATCCTTCGTCCATCCAGGTCCATTGGCGTTCGTCACTATTTACAATCATAGGAAAGAATGTATGTCCTACTTCATGTATAATAACCAGAATGGCAGCATTCTTTGAACTTTCAGAATAAGAACCATCGGGCAATGCCCTGCCGGGGTTAAAAGAAATCATCGGGTATTCCATTCCCTGGTTTCCTTCTACACTGATAGCTACAGGATATGGATACGGGATTGAGAATTTAGAATATGTTTTTAATGTATGTGCTACTGCTTTGGTAGAATACTTACTATAGATGGGATAAGCTTCTTTAGCATAATAACTCATTGCCATTGCTTTTTTCCCTTCAATAAAAGTCGGCATAGCATCCCATACAAAACGGCGGGAAGATGTCCAGGCAAAGTCACGAACATTGTCCGCTTTGTATATCCAGGTTTTCGTTGCCGAACTTTTCTGTTTGGATGTTTTTAATGCTTCATCCAATGTTACAATTTGTAATGGCTCTTTGGTGGTTTGTGCTTTTTGCCACCGGGCCATTTGTGTGGCAGATAAAGTTTGTGCATAGTTCTGGCATTCACCAGTTCCACCAACGATATGATCGGCAGGCACAGTCATCTGCACTTTAAAATTTCCAAAGCATAAAGTAAACTCACCGGTGCCTGTAAACTGGTGGTTTTGCCATCCCTGGTCGTCGCTGTATTTGCAAAGTCGGGGATACCATTGTGTCATCGTGTAATTGTTATTATTGTCTTCTGGAAAATTCTCATAGCCACCTCTTGCACCACGAAAGCGGATGAGATCGCCACGGTTGGCAATTTTATAATTCCAGTCTACTTTCAAAATGAATTTTTGTCCCGGCTTTAAGGGTACTGGTAAATCCACTTTCATCATCGTTTTGTTGATAGTGTAGGATAAAGATTTTCCGGTGCCATCAGTAAGTTTTAAAATATTTACACCATAACCGTTATCTGATTTTCTTTCTTCAAAACGGTCCAGCACCTTGTCAGTGGTTTGAACCGGCATGATGTCTTGGCTTTGATAATTTGCATTATTTACAGTGCTGTGCTGGTTTTCATCCAACTGCATCCAGAAATAATTCAATGTTTCGGGAGAGTTGTTGAAGTAAGTGATGGTTTCGCTGCCGTTCAATTTGTTATTGGCTTCGTCCAGTTCACATTTTATATCATAATCAACCCGCTGCTGCCAGTATTTAGGACCGGGTGTACCACTGGCAGTACGCTGTTCATTAGGCGTTGGTAAAATAGTTCCTAACTGCTCAAACTTGTTGGCATGGTTGGAACTCGCATTGTTCTGAATGTTTTGTGCCTGTACTATTGAAACTATTGTCAACAGCAGGCAACACAATAAGAGATGTTTCTTCATGACTTTTCTTTTTTATAGGTAATCTGTCGAGTGAAATTTTTAAAGCAATACCGAAAACTGCAGCAGATAAAAAGATTACCCAGTCCCGACGGCTTACTTTCAATATTGTTACAACCAGATGTGATAGTAAAAGCAATGCAGCTACTACAATTATTTGTCCGGCTTCTAATCCTACATTGAATCCAAACAGGCTCCATGCTATATTCTGGTCATCTGCCATCATAAAACGGATGGAGTTAGCGAAGCCCATTCCATGAATGAGACCGAATGCAAGGGCCAAAAAATAATTAGTATGTATTGTCCCGATAGCTATCGGGATTGGTGTAAATTTTTTCTGCAATAAATTTGAAAGAGCTGTAATGACAATGGTAACGGGAATAAGAAACTCCACCCATTTAGTATTAAACCGGATTACATCAAATACACTTAACGCAAGGGTGAGGGAATGACCGATGGTAAAAGCAGTAACTAATATTAGCACCTGTTTCCAGTCCTTTATCAAATAAATAGCTGCCAGGGCAGCAATAAATAACTGGTGATCCAGTGCATCTTTGCTGATAATATGTTGCCAACCCAGCTTAAAATAAAAACCAAAATCCTGCATCTTATCAACAGTTATTGCCGTCCTTACCAGCGTTGAATCTTTTAACGATTACCTTGTTAAGGGTGTCAAAATAAACCAGACTTTTGTAAGTATGAAATATATTGTGTCAATGGCAGCATCTGTCTATAAATGGTCGCTAATTCCCTTGCTGGCAGTGGTTTTTACGTCATTCAGCCCTGTTACACCTCATCCATTTCATGTAAGTGTGGTGGAAATAGAACATAATGCTGCTGATAAATCACTGGAAATTAGCTGTAAAATTTTTACTGATGATTTTGAGAATGCACTGGCGAAAAGATACAAAACAAAGGTTGACCTGATTAATCCTCCCAATAAAGCAGCAATGGATACGCTTATAAAAAAGTATATCCTGAGTCATTTGTCAATCAGGGCCAATGGTAAGCCGGTTGTCTTCAGCTACATGGGTTTCGAGAACGAAAAGGAAGCCGTTTACGGTTATATTGAAGTGGAAAGTGTTTCAACTGTCAGCAAACTTGAAATAACCAATACACTTATGTATGAGGAGTTTACCGACCAGGTAAATATTATGCATGTGAAAGTGGCAGGTAATAGGAAAAGTACAAAGCTCGATTACCCGGATAAAGAAGCGGCGTTTAGCTATTAAAATGCGGTACGATATTCTTAATCTTCCATATCTTCTTTTAATTCTTCACTGAGCGTCACCAATACTTTATCAATACGGTGGCTATCCATGTCTATCACTTCAATTTTAAAACCTTTCCAGGCAAGTTTGTCACCGGTTTTGGGAATACGTTCCAGTTGGTGAAGAATAAACCCGGCTAAAGTATCAAAATCATGTTCACCTTCATTCATCCATTCTGTTTTTTCAAAGCGGCTTAAAAAATCATAAAACGGAATTTGACCATCCACCAAAAAGGTGCCGTCTTCCCGTTCCAGAATTTCATAATCAGGTACATCAGGTTGTGGCATATCGCCAACAATAGCTTCGAGGATATCATTTAACGTAATCAATCCTAATATACTTCCATATTCATCCACTATAAAACAGGAGTGAAGTCTTGACTCTTTAAATTTTTCCAGCACCTGGTAGGGTGAATTGTTTTCGGGCACAAACAATGCCGGTTGCATCAGCTCTTTGAACAACGTACTGTCGGGGCTTACATATAAGTCTTTGATGGAAACTACTCCTTTAAGATTGTCAATTTCGCCATCGCAAATCGGGTACACCGAATGGGGTTCACCTATTATTTTTTCTTTTATTTTATCTTCATTATCATCCAGGTTGAACCAGATAATGTCGCTGCGATGGGTCATCAGCGATGTGATATTGCGGTCCCCGAGATGGAATACCCTTTCAATAATTTCCTGCTCTGCTTCATCAATGGTACCGGCTTGTGTACCTTCACCAATCAATGTTTTTATTTCTTCTTCTGTTACCGCATCATCTTTTGACCGTTTAATATTAAAAAGGCGAAAAAATAAATTACTGATTTTATTCAGCAGCCATACAATGGGATGAGTGAACCTGGCAAAAGCATTCATAGGGGCTGCTACCAGTTTGGCAATTCTCTCTGCCCGCAAAAGACCAATTTGCTTGGGTATTAGTTCTCCAAAAATGATAGAAAGAAATGTAACGATAATCACAACGATAGTGGTAGCAATGGTATCAGCATAAGGCTGCAGCCATTCAATTCTTTCAATGTGTGGTTGCAGTTGATGGGCAAATCTTTCGCCGGAGTAAACACCCGTAAGGATGGCAATCAGTGTGATGCCAATTTGCGCAGCGGATAAAAACTTTTCAGGAGTATTAGCCAACTCCAATGCCCTTTTTGCTTTTACATCCCCTCTTTCAGCCTGGCTTTCGAGCCTCGATTTGCGGGCAGAAACCAGGGCAATCTCCGACATGACGAACAAGGCGTTGATAAAAATAAGAACGAGCAGTATTAAAATCTCCATCTATTTAATTCCTTGTTTATCGAAGATAGCAAATCCGAACCGCTTATTGAAGAAGGTGCCGGTGGTAATGCCGAAAGCCAGGCCCAGCAAGCCTCCGCAAATAACATCTAAGGGGTAATGCACCCCCACATACACCTGTGCATACGCAATAGATGCAGCCCAAAGCAATCCGACCCAGGCCCATTTTTTCAGCAAATGCCTGAACGTAACAAAAAAGAATGCGGCCATACCAAAATGGTTGGCGGCATGATTAGAAGTAAAGCTGTAACCACCGGCACAATGTTTCACTAACAGACGAACATGGTCAGCAAAATCCGGATCGCTGCAGGGGCGAAGCCTTTCAAAGCCATGTTTGAAAACATAAGTACCCGTCATATCAGTAAGGGCAATTGTAGAAAGAAAGAAAACAGCCCACCATATCCCTTTTACTTTAAAATTCATTAGCACAAATACCAGCAGAAATAAATACAAGGGGGCCCAATTACTGGAATTACGAAGGAATGGCATTATAGCATCAAGGAAAGGATTGGCCCAGTCGCCATTTATTTTTTCAAACAGATATTGATCCCATTGCACCAGTTTTTGCCAGAAATTAATTGCTGAAAAATCCATTGCTGCAAAAGTACAGGTTGAAAGGTATTTAACTAAGTATCGGACCGTTGATTATTAAATTTGGAAGCTATGTCACCCCTTCGGGGTTTTAGACTTTTTATTTTTGATGTCTTTTATAGTAATATTATCCCTTCGGGATTAAAATCTCGAAGAGGTGAAATTTATATAGAAAACAAAAGCCTGGTGATGCCAAACCCCGGAGGGGTGACATTAAAAATCTACCTTCTCGTAACATTTATAGCATTGCACTACAAGTCTGCTAAATAAATTCTGCTAATGGATTAGATATTTATAAGAAATATTATGCCGCTTGGTGAAGAACCTAAGAAACAGATAGCGGCAAGATGCAGACAAAATTGTCTTATTTTACAGCCCTTCATTGCATTCGCCTTAATGCTGACAAGATTTAAAATACCAAAGACGATTTTGTGGGTGGCCAACCTGCTGGCTATCTTCCTGCTGATATTTACTTTATACAGGCTGGCAACATTTATTGCTTTCAAACCAAAGGGGATTTCTTTGGGTGACGCCATTCCTTCTTTTTTGATGGGTGTCCGCTACGATCTGCGCTGGATTGCTTTTATATTGCTGCCAATTATACTGCTGAGTATGTGGCCAAAGTTGTCGCCATTTTATTCTGCCAATAATAAAAAGTGGTGGTCCTGGTATCTTGCTGTTGTTACTTTTATTGCCTTTGTTTTTTTTGCAGCAGGATTTGGAAGTTTTTCTTACAACAAAACTCCACTGGATGCTGGAGCCATGAATTTTGCCGAAGATTTTAATATTTCGTGGAAGATGATGCGGCAAACATACCCCATGTTCTGGATGTTGATTGGGTTAGCAGTGGCTGTACTTTTTTTCCGGTGGATGTATCATAAAAGTCACTGGCAGGTAATCAATAAAACAGATGGATTGGGAATTCAATACCGGAGAAAACATTTTTGTATAGCGGCGTTGATACTTGGCTTGTTTGCCTGGGGAAATTTTTCCTGGCCACCTCTAAGCAGGAATGATTGTTTTAGATTCAATAACAGTTTTAAATCTTACCTCGCCATCAATCCACTGCAGAATTTTTTTGCCACACTAAAATTACGGAACCCTGAATTCAACGAACAAAAGGCAAAAGAAGCTTTTCCGGTAATGGCCACATGGATGCAGTTGCCCGATGCTACTAATTTTTCTTATCGCCGGGAAATAGGCCCACGCAGTACAGCATTTGAAAGCAAACCTAATATTGTGCTGGTGCAGTGTGAATCCTTCAGCATGTACAAAAGCAGCATGAGTGGCAACCCGCTGAACACAACACCTTTTTTTGATTCACTTTCCGGCAATGGAATTTTCTTTGAACGATGTTTTACCCCCCACTTCTCTACAGCAAGAGCTTTGTTCGCTATTTTATCCGGCATTCCTGATGCACAGTTATTTAAGTTTTCGAGCCGCAACCCTGAAGCAGTAAAACAACACACAATTGTTAATAATCTGGTTGATTATGAAAAGCATTATTTTCTTGCAGGGGATGCTCAGTTTGCAAATTTTGAAGGACTACTAAAAAATATTGATGACTTGCAGATGCACACAGGCAAAAGGCGGGGTGTGCCGGAAGTAAATGTATGGGGCATCAGTGATAAAGCTCTTTTAATGGAAGCAAATAATGTATTCAGAAAAAAGGACAAACCCTTTTTTGCTTATATACAAACATCGGGCAATCACCGGCCATATGATAAAACGATGGCATTAACAGATACAGATTTTGTAAAGCTTACTGTGCCTCTTGATGAATTAAAAAAATATGGGTTTGAATCGTTAGATGAATACAATGCTTTCCGCTATGCAGATTATTGTTTTCAAAAATTTATAGAAGTGGCGCAGAAGGAAAAATATTTTCAGAATACCATTTTTGTTTTTGTCGGCGACCATGGTGTGGCTGGTAATGCGGAAGCAATGTATCCTGCTGTGTGGACAGAGCAGCGGCTGACGGACGAACATGTGCCTTTACTTTTTTATGCCCCGGAATTGCTGGCCCCGCAACGAAGAAGTGAGGTAGTATCACAGATAGATATTTTACCAACTGTTGCGGGTATGCTGCACCAATCGTATGTAAATACCACATTGGGCCGTGACTTATTAGACCCTTCGAAGAAAAATAATTTTGCTTTTATTACCAATACGGCTGATGCTATCGGTATGGTAACGGATGATTTTTATTTTATCCGGAATATTAATTCCAACGAAGAGCAACTAAAGCCGATGCACCTCAGGGCATCCTTATTGAGTAAGCAGCAACAGGATTCAACAAAGAAAAAATTATCTGAATTTACCGGTGCGTTTTATGAAACAGCGAAATATATGCTGATGAATAATAAGAGGGATTAATAGAAAAGAGACAAGAAACAAGATGCAAGGAACAAGTCGTAATATATCGACAACCCCTTGTTTCTTGTACCCTGTTCCTTGTGCCTTCAAGTTATGTTAATGCATCTGTCGTTCTTCCATCACTGTACAATCTTTTTTCTTTATCCCCTTTTTCAGAAACACCTTTTGATGCAATTACAATCAACCGGGGAGTTTTTCTCACATCATAACTACTAAACTGGTAATCACCAAACACTTCCTGTACCTGCATTCCCTGGTAAGCAAGCATTTCTGTAAAATCTCCCAGCGAAAACTTTGCTACTTTCTCTGTGTACTCAATTGGCTTATTCAATGAAATATCTGTAACGGTAATTTTTTTATAAAAATGTGCTTCATCATCCCAGCGATGAATGTCATAAATTGTTTCACCAATTTGTTTTGTTTCATTATGCTGCAGGTGATCTTCGGCATAATGCACATTCAGGTAATCAATCACAAACCGTCCACCGGATTTCAGGCTGTTGGCAATGGTGCGGATGGCATCATCATGTTCTCTTCTTGTTTTAAAATAACCGAAACTGGTAAAGAAGTTAAACGCATAATCAAAATAGCTGCCCCAGGCAGGCAGCCTCATATCATGTACAAAAAAATCAAGATTTTCTTTTTCAAATTGTTTGGCGAATGCAATGCTGCCCGGAGAAATATCAATGCCGGTAACATTAAATCCCAGGCAAGCTAATGTTTTACTATGCCTTCCTTTGCCACAGGCTACATCCAGCATCCGGCTGCCGGTAGCAGGTTGTAAATGTGCAACCAGTTTTTTAATAAAAGCCTCAGCTTCCTTCTCATCTCTTTCAAAATAAAGTTTGTGGTAAAAAGGTGAATTGAACCAATCTTTATACCATGTTTTTTCTGCCATACGCAAATATAAACGCGGATTATACGGATTTGATATCGGATTTAAGGATTTTCATCATTTTAGTGGCCCAAAAGGTAGTTTCGGCGTACTTATAACAGTTCTGTATTTTTGCAACCTTTACTAACCGACACTAATCTTTAACCCTAACTATTAAATCCTCAAAGTGGCATTAATTAAAAGCATATCCGGAATACGGGGGACCATAGGCGGTAAACCCGGCAACAACCTGACACCTGTAGATGTAGTGAAATTTGCTGCGGCATTTGGTAGCATTATTGCTGAAAATAAACCTGATTGCAAAGTGGTGATTGGCCGTGATGGCCGCATTAGCGGAGCTATGGTGCAAAACCTGGTAATGAATACATTGGTTGGGCTGGGTATTGATGTTGTGGATCTCGGTTTGTCCACCACTCCCACAGTAGAAGTGGCTGTGAAAATGGAAAAAGCAGACGGTGGAATTATTTTAACTGCCAGCCATAATCCCAAAGAATGGAATGCCCTTAAATTATTAAATAATGAAGGAGAATTTATTTCTGCTGAAGTGGGGGCAAAGGTGCTTGAACTTGCAGCGAAAGAAGATTTTTCTTTTGCGGCTGTTGATAAATTGGGAACTGTAACAGCAGATGACAGCTATATGCAGAAACATATAGATGCCATTGTAAAATATCCGCTGGTAAATGCAAAAGCCATTGCCAAACAAGATTTCAGGATAGTAGTTGATGCGATCAATTCTACTGGTGCCACTTTTGTGCCGGCCTTATTAAGGGCATTAGGCGTAAATGATATTATTGTAATAAACGAGGAGGTAAACGGAAAGTTTGCTCATAATCCTGAACCGCTTCCTGAACATTTATCGCAATTGAGCAGCGAAGTGGTAAAACAAAAAGCTCACCTTGGCATTGCTGTTGACCCGGATGTGGACAGGCTTTGTTTTGTGTGTGAAGATGGTAGTTTGTTTGGCGAAGAATATACATTGGTAGCAGTGGCTGATTATGTATTGGGTAAAATAAAAGGGAACAGTGTAAGTAATATGAGCAGCACCAAAGCTTTAAAGGAGGTTACACTCAAACATGGTGGCCAGTATTTTCCATCAGCAGTAGGAGAGGTGAATGTGGTTAAAAAAATGAAAGAAGTGGATGCCATCATCGGTGGCGAAGGGAACGGTGGTATTATTGTCCCTGATTTTCATTATGGCCGTGATGCATTAATTGGAATTGGTTTGTTTTTAAGTCACCTGGCCAATCATAAAAAAGGGATCAAATCTCTCCGCAACCAGTATCCTGATTATTTTATTTCAAAAAATAAAATAGAATTAGATAATGGCATTGATTTAAAGGCGGTATTTGATAAGATAAAAAAGAAGTACAAAAAGAACCCTGTTAACAACGAGGATGGGTTAAAGATTGAATTTGATAATGACTGGGTGCATCTCCGTACTTCCAATACCGAACCTATCATCCGTATTTATGCTGAAAGTGATTTTGAAACTACAGCAAATAATATTGCTATGCAGTTGATGCGGGATATAAAGGAGTTTGGGTGAGATGCTGGGATTTTTGAGGGAACCCGTTACTGTGTAATACTTATTTTAAAATGATACTTTTTCCTGATTTCTTCCATTTCCTTTTTTAAGATATCAGGATGTTTCCAATACTTCTCACTTAACTTCTCCCTGATTTCCCTCATCATTTTAACAGCATCCAAACCTGCTATTGGTGGGGTGGTATTTTTGTCTTTATTCATTGTCTGAAAGATTTAAAATTTCTCTTGGTGTTCTTATTTCTATTAATCTGTAGCCAAAGCGAAGGTTGATTGAATTATACAATCTTATTCTGTCCAGATTTACAATATGTTTTGTGCCAGCTATAAACTCATTCCAGAGTGCAATAGACCATTCCTGAAATTCCTTGTCGAAATAGCCGCCAATTACTGAGGTGTCGGTGTAAACCTTCATGAATGCAAGGTACAAAAAAAGCGGCTTGTATTTTTTGCTCAGAATCTGGTAAATC
Organism: Chitinophagaceae bacterium; assembly: GCA_046598205.1. Classification (GTDB taxonomy): domain Bacteria; phylum Bacteroidota; class Bacteroidia; order Chitinophagales; family Chitinophagaceae; genus JJ008. Next base: position 13,246 of record JBKJIX010000034.1, on the reverse strand, counting down.
TTTTTCCGATGGCGAGGAGTATACTTTGGGTGGAGATGGGTTAAAGATTGAATTTGATAATGACTGGGTGCATCTCCGCACTTCCAATACCGAGCCTATCATCCGCATTTATGCCGAAAGTGATTTTGAAACTACAGCTAATAATATTGCTATGCAGTTGATGCGGGATATAAAGGAGTTTGGTTGATCTTGTAATAATTTATGATTAGGGAGGATATAGTAACATTCTGTATTCTCTCGCCTGAATACTATGTTTAAAGCTATAAGAATTTTTCTGCCTATTTCTTTTTCAATTTCTTTGTTTCTTTCAGAAATTTTTTGTGCTCCGATTTTACTTTTCTTTCAATTTTCTTAAGGTCTTCCTCAACTGGTAAGTTTTCAGGTTTAATGCCACTTTTCAATAAAAGCCCTCTTACATCTTGATTGTTTTTGACATGTTCATTTGTAATTGCAGATTCGGTTTTCAAGTCGCTTTTGCGAATATTTACATTGGTCAACTCGTTAGCAAAGTCTTTTGCCTTAATGGTTATTATGGGTAGAAAGTCTGCAAGTGGTCTGTTGTCTGGAATATTTAATCTGGCCTTCATATCTAATGTTGTCTTACCGCCAAATAGTGCCTGGTCGCCCTTGCTTCTTATTCTTGCAAAACCTGCATTATCAACTCCTTTTTGGAAAATAAGACCAGATAATTCTTTCTCCGAAATGGTTAACTTTTCTCTTGCTTGTAATCGTTCCCATTCTTTAAGCCGTTGTTCAAGCAGTTCCTGCTTTCTTGTCTGAACAGCAAAGTAGCTCATTGCAAATGCAATCTCATCTTTACGAGAGTCGCCGTTTTGAGCAATAAGATAACAGGCATACCTTGTAAGCATGATGTCCTCAATTTCCCTCTTTGCACCGGAGCCTAAATCAACCATTTTCCTGACGTCAAGAAAATGGTCTGATGCTTCCTGTTTGGCGTTGGTACTGGCTATTTTCGCCTTATCAATAACCTTAATAAAATTTTCCCATTTTGAATAGCCCAAAAGTTCCTGAAGGTCCCTTGCAAACCAATACTCAACATCTTCAGTTTTATTAATTACTAATTCAAAACTGCTATGAAGCTGTGATATAATTTCCCGTTTCATTTTATTATTTGTGTACTCAAATTTAGTGATTATTCAATCAGCAGATTTCCTGTTATCCGCATTTATGCCGAAAGTGATTTTGAAACTACGGCGAATAATATTGCTATGCAATTGATGCGGGATATAAAGGAGTTTGGGTGATGAGTTTTTTATCTACTGAAAATTACCCCACATAATTTTTTTTTCGATTTTATATTTTGCTGGAACCTTAGGTAGGTGTTAAAACAAATTGAAACTTATTAGTGATACGCTTTAGCCCAAGTCAGTAATCTGTTTCTTTTCCAATATCAGTAGTCATCTTCTTAATATTAAAGGCTTCTTTTAAATAGCCTTTAATTTGTAAACGCATAATTAAGAAATAAATGATAATTATTATGAATAGAGCTAAGCATATACAAAGGGTGAGAATTTTTTGAAAATTTCCATCTTCAGTGTGGGTGTTGTCTTGCAAAGCAGTCCAGATTAGCCCTATTGCAGTTATTAAAGAAGAGATATCAAAAATTAGTGAAACGATAAGCAAACGGTTTGCGCCGCTTGTTAATAGTCTGTCAGGAAAGAAGCGATTAACAACGTAAATATTTACCCAATTGTTAAAAGCAACACAAATAAGCTGAAAAAAGAATACAAATGAAAATAATAAATTGCCTGATCGGGGAATATACTTCAGGATTAAAATTCCCATTGGTAACAGCATTATATAATTTAATGCAAGGAATATTGCCCACTTCGGTGTCAGCTTGATATATCTAATCATTTAGCTTTTCAAATTCAACTTTATCTGCAACTCTTCAAACTGTTTCTCATCAATTGTAGCAGGCGCATCCAACATTACATCTCTTCCACTGTTATTTTTTGGAAAAGCAATAAAGTCACGGATGCTTTCGCTGCCACCAAGTATGGCGCAAAGACGATCAAAACCAAAAGCAATACCGCCATGTGGTGGTGCACCATATTCAAAAGCACCCAGCAGGAAACCAAATTTATGCAGTTGCTCTGTTTCATCCATACCTAAGGCAGCAAACATTTTTTCCTGTAACTCTCTCTGGAAAATACGGATTGAGCCCCCGCCAATTTCATTTCCATTTAGCACCATATCATATGCATTCGCTTTGATAGTAGCATAAGGGTGTTTCAAGTATTCAGCGGCATTGTCAATAACGGGATTGTTATTGATCATCGTTTCTATCTGTGCAGGTTTGGGTGAAGTAAAGGGATGGTGACGGGCTACCCAGCGGTTTCCTTCTTCATCATATTCAAACAACGGAAAGTCCAATACCCATAGCAGTTTGAATTCTGTGTCTTTTCTTAAACCCAACCGGCTGGCCATTTCCATTCTTAAATCACTGATGGCTTTTCTTGTTCTTTCTTCTGCACCGGCCAATATCAAAATCAAATCACCGGCTTTTGCATTGCCCGCCTCCGCAATGGCTTTTAATTTTTCTTCGCTATAGAATTTATCTACGCTGCTTTTATAAGTGCCATCAGCATTTATTTTTATAAATACCAGCCCTTTCATTCCTATCTGCGGACGTTTTACCCACTCCGCTAGTTCATCGGTTTGTTTGCGACTGTATTCACTGCAATCCGGAACGGTAATGGCTACAACAGTTTCTGCTTCATCAAATACCTTGAAGTCGGCCCCGTTTATTAAAGTGGAATTATCTTGCTTGTCAGTATAAACGGTAGATGGTTTCTTAAGGTTCAGCACTTTCATGTCGAAGCGAATGTCTGGTTTGTCATTGCCATAATTCCACATGGCATCTTCCCAAGTCATCCGTTGTACCCTTTCGATGTAATCAATTCCTTTTACATCTTTAAAGATGGATTTAATCATTCCTTCAAACATATTAAGAATGTCTTCCTGTTCTACAAAAGCCATCTCACAATCTATTTGTGTAAATTCTGGTTGACGGTCGGCCCGTAAATCCTCATCCCGAAAACATTTTACAATTTGATAGTAGCGGTCATACCCACTGACCATTAATAATTGTTTGAACGTTTGTGGTGATTGCGGCAGTGCATAAAATTGCCCGGCATTCATTCTTGATGGTACCACAAAATCCCTGGCACCTTCCGGAGTTGATTTGATCAGGAAAGGTGTTTCAATATCCATGAAATTATTCTGGTGCAAATAATTTCTTGCAGCACGGCTCACTGCATAACGCAGTTCAATTTTTTTCTTTACTGCATTGCGGCGCAAATCAAGATAGCGGTATTTCATCCGCAGGTCGTCGCCACCATCTGTATCATCCTGGATGGTGAAAGGTGGAACTGCAGACTTATTTAATATTTTAAAAGAGGTAACAACAATTTCAATATCGCCTGTCGGGATGTTTGCATTTTTATTACTCCGTTCGTTCACGGTTCCTGTTGCCTGCAATACAAATTCCCTTCCAAGAGGATTTGCTTCCAATTGTTTAGTCAGATCTTCACCAATTAATAATTGAGTGATACCGTAACGGTCACGAAGATCAATGAAAGTGATAGCAGTACCGAGCTTTCTAATGGTTTGCACCCAGCCGGCCAGGGTTACTTCTGTTGCTTTGTTTGCTAATCTTAATTCGCCACAGGTGTGAGTTCTGTACATAGTTGTTGTGTTCTTTCTGAGGCGCAAAGATAACAAGGCAAGGTTATTTTGGGGCGTTTAATCCGTTTGGATTTATGCAAGAAATACTGCGATTTGGCCGGGCAATCAAGGAGTTATTAATTTTTATGCGCCGTACACAATAAAATAAGAAGGTAAACGGTTGCCCTGGCACTTGCATTTTGGGAATTTGTTATTTATATTTATAATCAGTACCCGAACCCTTAATTATAAAACCACCTAAAATCCGTACCATGATTACCCTTTACATAATTTACCGATTTCGCCGCTATATTCTTAAATTAAAGAAAAAACAGCCACTTATTGCAGCGTAATTGATTTACTCCGCTTTATTTCTTGTGGACGCAGCACTGCATAATAGTAGAGCAAAATCATTGCGCCGGTAACAAAAGGTATCAGTGCAATATGCTTTCCTGTAAACTCTCTCCATACGATCATCTCGTCAAAACCCAGGAATTCGCTGATCATCCAGTAAGAATTGGCAGTAATCCAGAAAATGATGGCCAGGTTATGTGACAGTTCAATTTTTATGTGACGATTTTTCCGGGCTATCCAGATGGCAATAGATAATGTAGGGACAATCATGGCAATACCTAATGGCTTCCATATCATACACCAGCTTATATCTTTTAACAGCCAAAAAGCAACATGCATATTTTCCATACGGCGAAGCCTGTTAGGAACAGAGTAGAGTGATTCGTTGGATTGGTTCATGGTAAGAAGCAGGTTAATTTGGTAATTAGTTAATTGGTTTATTAGGAGCGGTTTATTGTTTCGGGTTATTAAAAGTTCTAACTATTTTCCGGCATACTGGAATGATGATAAAAGTAACAGTAGTATCATATAAAAATAGCAATTAGATTATATCAGGAAACTTTTCTGGAAAGTATTTTCCGGAACCGCTTGATATCTGCTTCGGGATTAAGTGTTTTATTGTAGCAGCAATGATCCACTAATTGTTTGGCAAAGAAAGGAGCTAAGGAACAGCCTTTGGTTCCCATGCCATTGAGTATGCCAATGTTTGGGTGCAGTGGATGCAATCCTACAAAAGGTCTTCTCTCCAATGTGGCAGGACGAACACCGGAGAGATGAGCTACGATATTAAAAGGAATTTTCAACCAATCATTCAATAACGATTTTGTTTTTCCCCTGAATTCAATAGTGGGATCTGCATTATCAAATTTCCAGGCATAGGTAGAACCCACCCACCATAAGGCCCCCATCCCCTGAAGGGGAGTTAACAGCATCCCTTTTTTATAGATACTTGTTTTTGGAAGTTCAGGTATTTCTACAATTAATACCTCGCCTTTATTGGGAGCAAAGGGTAACAGATTGAAGTATGGATTGTTTGCACAACTGTTGCCATCGCAAAAAATAATTGCAGAAGCAGTTATGTTTTTATAGGTAATACTATCCGGAAATACTTCCAGGTCATTTATTTCAAATTCTTCTTCCAGCAATAAGTTTTGTGTTTTTAATTGTTGTCGCCACGCAGGCAACAGTGTTTCGATATGGGCTATGTAAACTGGTTTTATTTCACCACAACCGAAGTCGTACTTGAAAAAAGAGTTAAAATTATTTTGTTCCGGGTAGCTGTGTACATATTGATTTTTTTCTTCGATACGTTGTAAAAAGCTAACCCTCATTTGCGGGCTGGGAAAAAAGTCAATGATATTCTTCCGTGAAATGGCAGTGATATTTAATTCATTGCCAATCTGATTATAGGCATGCCATGCAAAAGGAAGTATTTCTTCTGCCATCCAGACTTCCACATGCCTGCGGCCGGTGACGGGATTGATGATGCCTGCGGCAATTTTTGAAGAAGAATTTTTACTTGCATTATCTATTACTAAAAAGGATTTGCCTTCTTTTTGGAGATAATAGCTGAGCCAGGTGCCACTGATGCCTTGCCCTATTATTAGATAGTCAACCTGCATCAGCAAATTTAATGTTCAATATTCAATGCTCAATGTTCAATTAACAGCGGGGTCAATTTAATTGAACATTGTTTGTTGAGCATTGAATATTGAACATTTCCAATTATTCTACATTTATCCTTACACCTTCTGAATGGCTCGTAAATTCCGGTGCATACATGCACTGTATTGTCGTAACACCATTACTAAAATTACCAGTATGCGTTACAAACAAAGGATACTCGAACACATAAGTTCCTTTTCTCAGGTAACTGAAAAAGAAATTAGTGCTGGCATCTTTTGTGCTTTCATAATAACCAAGACCGCCCTGGTATTTGTAGCTGCTCAATATATTCACCGGTTCAAGAGCTGATGCCCGCATGTCTTTCATATGTACATACTCCATGTCACGGTCCACTCTTAATTCTACTCTTACTTTTATTTTGTCGCCTACTTTCAATACATCCCCATCATTTACCGGAGTAATTACCGGTCCACGGTCAGTATTTTTTTCAACAAACAATTTTTTTACCAGTTTCAGTGGAGTAGAAGCGGTAGTTATTTTATCAAGGTCTTCAAAATATTGCCAGTACACTCCTCCCCAACTAACAGAGTTAATTGGTTGATTAGTTGATTGGTTAATTGGGTTGCTCACGGTTACAGAGATATTTCCCATTGAAGGAGTAACTTTTGTTCCTTCGATTGTTTTTTTGAAATAACCCGTACCAGCTTCTTGCCCTGCATCGGTTGATTTGATAGTGGTACTGCTGCCTAATTTAATTTCTACAACTGGTTCGCTGCTCAACCATTCGGTTCCTTGTAACAGTAAAGCATAGCAAGCTTCTGCGGTAGCTTTTGTTGTTTTCCAGTTATTGGTTTGTTTGTTTTTCAATAACCATGTTCTAAGGTCATCAACTGTTTTTGTGTCTTTGCCAACTTCCTGGAAGGCTTCAATCAGTAATGCTTGTGTTTCAATTGGCGCCTGGTACCAAAACCAGCCATTTACCTGATCTTTCCAATACATTCCTAACTCTTCATTAGTAATAGATGTTTCTTTCAGCGATTTCAGAATGGCTGCAGGAGTTTTTGCATCGTCAGTCCTATTCAATACTAAAGCAATCATGCCCTGCATATACTTGCTTTGGCCTACCCAATATTGCTGTGCCTGTTTGTAATAATAATTGTAAGCCGTTTGCGAAGCCGCATCAATTTTATATTCCGGGAAAAAACTTCTCATGTACAAATACTGAACCTGTGTGTATCCAATGTTCTGTTGTTTCAGGTTTACCTTGTATTTAATTAAATAATCATAATCTTCCTTGATCTTCTTGTCGAGATAAGGGATAGCTGTTGATAGAATTGCTTTCAGTTTTGCATCCTCCTTTGCAAAAGCTACGGCGGACAAGTCTTGTCCGCCAGCTGTTGCTTTTAGTTTTTTCAGGTGGCCGATACCAGTTACAATGTATTGGGTCATATAACGATCATCCGGGCCTCCTGTAAACCATACAAAACCACCATTGCTGCTTTGCATTTGTTTGAGCTTTTCGTAAGCACTGTTTAATTGCTCACTCATTTTTATCATATCAAACAGTAAGGCAATATTTCTTTTTTGTTCCGCCTCATTCTTTGCTTGTAATACCCAAGGCGTTTCTTCCAGTAATACTGCTTTTAATTCCTGGTTCTTTTGCAGGTTACTCATCAATGCAGCGGTATCTTTTATTTTCCATTTTTCAAACACCTGCTTGATGCGGGGTGATGAATTGGGAATAAAAGTGGCCAACGAATTAGCATAATATCTGTTCCATGTTTGCTCTGCACATTCATATGGATACTCCATCAGGTAGGGCAGGGCCTGCACGGCATACCAGGCAGGGTTGGAAGTATATTCTACTGTGAGTGAATAGTTCTGTAATGTTTCACTCTTATCGCTGTTTAGAAGTTTTGCAAACGTAAAATTCTTTGTACCCGTTCCTCTCATTGGCAATGGCATTGTTTCTGTTACCAGCATCCTGTTAGTAAGAACCGGCAACATGTTTTCTTCGCCATCGCTATAATTATCAGCTTTGGCAATCATTCTCCATTGCAATACTTTATTAAACTGGTAAGGAATTTCAATGGGGAATTTCACTGCTTCGCTTTGTCCGGCTGCCACGGTGAAATACTGGTTAGCTACCATATTGCGGAACATACCATCAACAGGTTCGTTGGTAGCCGCATCAAACAATTGAAATTGTGCAGTGCCTGTCATCTCTTTATCCGTAAGGTTTACGATCTTGGTACTGAATTCCATTTTATCGCCTTCTCTCAGGAACCTTGGAGCATTCGGCTGCACCATCAATTCTTTTTGTGTAACGATTTCTTTAGTGCTGCTGCCAAAGGCTGCATCTTTTGTATGTGCCAATGCCATGAATTTCCATTTGGTCAATGCTTCCGGCATTGTGAATGAAAATTCGATAGCACCGGTGCTGTCGGTTTTTAAATCAGGGAAGAAGAAAGCAGTTTCGTTGAAGTTTTTACGGATCTTAACATCACCTGATTGTTGGCCTTTTTGTTTTTCACCAGATTCCTTGATAGCCTGATCAACAATACCATCACCATTCTTTTTTGACCTTACTTTAGATTCTTCCTCGCCTGAGGGAGGTGCATTACCAGCTGCCATATCGGCTTCGGCTGTAACTGGTTTCGACATTTTCATCACCCGGGGATCACCACCATAAGAATCACTGTTATTATTGTCAAACAAGTAGTCGTATTGTTTATAAACATATTTTCCTTCCGGGTCATTAATATATCGCTGAACAGATTCAATTTTTGTAAAGCTTTGTGTACCAGCCCAACTTCTGTTGTTATAATATGAAGGCCAGATATAAGGCTGGCCCCAGCCATGTGAATAGAACTGATCTAACGATGCATCATACATGCTGGCCAACATTTCAGCCGCTACTTTCTCCGTTTTATAGCCGCTTATTTTCAGTTTCCATTTTTCTTCACTGCCGGGTAATGTTTTGTCACGGTAAGTGGCATATTCAATTTTTAATTCTTTGTTAGTCCAGGGTACACTTATTGTTTGATTCAATTGGTAAAAGCGGTTGTGCTTAATAAACATCCAGCCAACACCATAGCCGCCACGGTCTGCTTCGGTTACAGGGAAAGTGAAGGTTTGTTTTTGATTATTTAGTTTTATAAATGAGTAGTTGTCAGTTACCTGTTGCCGGCTGTCAGGATTGTTTTTATTAATTTGTTGAACAAGAAATAAATTATCTGCTGCTGTGCCTATTTCTACCTTTGCAGTTTCACCGGGCTCAACCGTTGTTTTATTAACACCACTCCATAAATAATCAGGTCGGTTCAACTGGTTGTTTTTTTCATCAAAGAGTTCGATGTATTTCACGTCTTTTACAGTCTCCCCATTTTTATCTTTTGCTTCTATTTCAATAATGTAGAAGCCGGGACTGTATTTGCCATTTACTATTGACCATTGACCAATCATTCTTGCAGAATCTGTCCTCTCCAACGCCACATCTCCCTTTCCCCAACTCTTATAATCACTTTCATTATCATATTCATCGTAAGGGAAATTTTTAATGTATTCCTCTTTACTCATTACAAACTGGTCAGATCTTTCCCAATAGCGGTCACGGATAAGGCGTTTTTCTTCTTTTAATTTTGTAATGGTCACTTTCACTTTGGCAGGTTCGTATTCACCATTCATGTTTTGTGTACGGATGTACAATGACTTTAAACTATCTGCAGGTAATGTAGCAGGAACAGAACTTACCAGCATCAGCGATTTATAACTTACCGAAACCATTTTCTCACCACTTCTTGTTTCGCCATTAATATCAGTAACATCAGCATATACCGTGTAATCAAACACCGGTTCAAATTTTTTGTCAATTTTTAAATCAGGAATGGCGGTGAATTCAACGGTAAATTTTCCGTCCTTATCTGTTTTGATTTCACCATTGGTAATTTCCATTGGCGAAGTGGGTGGCTGCCACCAACGCCAGAACATCCACGAATACAGATACCGTGGCTGACGGATAATACGATATTTTACAGTTGCGCCGTCAATATTATTGCCGGCATAAGCTTTGGCAACACCGGTTATTTTTATCTTGTCGTTTACTTTGTAAGTGCCTTTGATGGGTTCGTAATCAACATAGAATTTTGGACGTTTATATTCTTCCACCCTGAAACCCGTATTGCCACCATCGGCTTTAGTGTAAATGGTGAACTGGCCATTCATTCCACTTTGTGGTAATTGAAACTTGCCGCTGAAAGAGCCAAACTCATTAGTTCTTACTTTAATGGTATCAACGTCTTTATAATTGGCATCACGAAGGATAACGGTAGTTGTATAATCAGATATTACGCCGCCTTTTTTCCCTGCCTGTCCGGCAGGCAGGTCTTTAGGATTTCTGCTGAGTACAATGCCTTTAAAATATATTGTTTGACCGGGACGGTAAATACTGCGGTCGGTGAAGAGATGAACAGAGGTTGTAATCTTAGGAGTTTCCTCTTCATTATCACGGTAGTAATAGTAATCATATACCAGGTCATTCATAAACAACCTGTCGTTGCTGTGTGTAATATCCAGCAGATAAGAATAGTTACTATAATTAGTGGTTTCTCTTTTAGTCTTGTCCATCTTAAAGAAACCGTTTACATCTGTAGTGTAAATTTTTCCTTTCTCTTTTACGTATTTGGATAGCTTGTAATCATATTTCTGTTCCCAAACCTGTACAGCAGCTTTTGTCAACGGCTGCCCATTATCCCGGTTTAGTATAAAGAAATCATTGCCGTTGTTTACATAGCTTATGCCAGACACATAAAAAAACCTTGCCCCGATAATTGTTTTTTTACCAGCAAAGTCTTTATCTGTTGATGCTGCCAAAATATATTCACCGGCAGGCAGGGCATCTATTTTTATTTCAACACTGTGTTGTTGCAGATCATTGGTGGCAGGTAATGTTTGTTGCCAGTTTTTTAACGGGCTAGCTGCAATAACAGCCGGCCAGTATTTTTCATCATATTGATTTTCTAATTGTTTCTTTAGTTCTTCAGTAGCTTTAATAACTCTCAGATAAAGAGTGCTGATGTTTTTGTATTTAACAAAAGTCCTGAAAGGAAGGCCGGGTACGTTTACTTTTTCTACACTAAATTGTAATGATTTGCTGTTAATGCTGTTCAGCAAGTTCCCCGCATTAATTTTTCCTTCGGATGAATCCTTTTGCTGTGCTATCCGTTCTAATATTTCTTTTGCTTTTATTCTTGCATACCGCTGCGTAGTATCTCCAAAAGGTTTGTACTCGTTTGCTTTTTGTTCATGCCAGGCAGCAACAAAATACCATGCCTGTGCCGCCGCCGGTGTATTAGCATATTGATTGGCAACATGATTAATAGAATTAAAATAAAGATTGTCTTTGTCGGGATGGGTGGATTTGCTTTTTACAAATTCAATACGTTGCAAATCGACATCTATCAACGCATCGGGTTTCACATCTTTCAGGTGATAAGAAATCAGCTTCTGATAGATCAGCAACGCTTTATGTTCTAAGGATAATGAATCCTTAGTGGGAAATTTACGGGTTATAAAATCAGCAGCCGGGTCGAAAGCACTGGCCTGATTAATTTCAAAAGCATAAGCAGGCTTTTTAATATCTCTTTCGGTGTTGTCAAAATATGAAATGGCACGGTGTGCCAGTAAATCATAAAGGGTGGGACGTAGGTGACGTACATTACCTTTTACGATAATGGCATCAAAAGGTTCCAACTTTGTCTGCTGTAGTAATTTCTCTTCTTTAATAGATTGCAGGTATAGTTCGCCTATCTTTTTATGAAAGTCCTCTGCATCCCAGGTAGCTATATCTGTCTTGCTGAATTTTTCCGTTTTGGTCCGGTTATATAATTGCCAGCGGTGTTGCTGAAAATAACTATAATACATTTCTGCCAGGAGGCTATTTAAAATGGAAGCAACAGGTTCTTTATTGCTGGCTATCTCTTTCTCAACTTCTCCTATGGAAAATATTTCATTGTCTTCCCGGTTCTCACTTTGAAGACCTGTTATATAAACTAGTGCCTTGATAACCTGTGCATCTTGTCTCTCCGTTTTTGCGAGGGTATATATTTTTTTTACTTCTTCCAATGCTGACTTTGGAAGTCCCTTTTGGGCAAAGCCCTCCACTTTCTTCCATTCTTTATCATAATTCTTTATAGGGTTCTGACCGTTGGTTTTCATAACAAGCAGGGCGAATAAAAGGAGTGTTACTGAAATCTTTTTTGCGAATGGCATGTTCATGCTGGTACAATTTAATACAAGGTAATTAATCTTACGGTGTACTTCGAAGCCCGGGCTTTTATTATTAATGATAATTTAGTACCCGGCGTAGAAGTATGCGATGATATGATGCCAGAAGCGGAGGAATTTCATAAATACAAAAGTCTTAATAGATGTAACCGTGCAACAAGGTATTTAAATTTTGAAAAGTATATTACGCTTTATCGCATCATAAGTGCAATGCCTGAAACCATTGATGGGCGGCTAATCCAGCATAAACCTGCAATTAATTTTTTTATCATCGAATTCCTTTAACATATTGTTCAACCGTATTATGACAGGGTGGCACGGCTTTGGAAATAAACGTTAAAAGAACAAATTTCAATAACCCTAAAATCAAAAAACATGAAAAAAATTTCTACACTTTTATTAAGCTCACTGTTTTCTCTTTCATTGCTGGCTCAGGATGGCAGCCGCCTGAGTGTATCAACTGTCAGCAATAGCATGGACCTGAAAATTGAAATTGATGGCCGCACTGTTACCATGCGGGATAACAGCATTACCCTCAGCAATATTGCTGAAGGTACCCACAGCATCAGAATCTACAAAGAAGTTAAAAGAAACGGGAATGGTTTCGGCTTTGGCAGAAAACCCCAGATCATCTATGCAGGCTCTGTATTTGTAAAAAGAGGATTTCACACTGATGTTACTGTAAACAGGTTTGGCAAAGCATTTATTGACGAAAGCCGTATTGACCGCAATGGTGGCTATGAGCAGGATGATGAATATGATAATGATGATAATGGTGGTGGCTGGAATAATGGTGATGAATATGATGATGAATATGATAATGATGATAATGGTGGTGGCTGGAATAATGGTTATGGTAATGTGTTAAGCAACCGTGACTTTGACCAGGTAAAAGAACAAATCCGTAGCGAATGGTTCGAGAATAACAGGCTTATTTCTACCAAAGTTATTATAGACAAAAGCAACTTTACTGCCCAGCAGGTAAAAGAACTGATGTTACTCTTTACTTTCGAAAACAACAGGCTAGAAGTAGCAAAATATGCTTATCGAAAAACAGTGGACAAGCAGAATTACTACCAGTTGAATGATGCACTGACATTCAGCAGCAGTAAAGATGACCTGGCCCGTTTTATCCGTCAATCCAAATAAACCCCCATCCCCTAAAGGGGAGTATTAATACCAAAGTGAAATTATATTTAGACCAAAATAGTTATGTTGGTTTTTTTGTTATATATTTGGTCTATAATATATTTAACTATGTCTCAACCCAAACGATTAGTAGTAAAGGAGC
>JBKJIX010000187.1:0-2772 GCA_046598205.1 Chitinophagaceae bacterium | reverse complement strand
AAATTTGATGGAAAGTCATTTATTCATTTTACCAAAAAGGAAGGGCTTGCAAACGATACGGTAAACTGTATCATGGAGGATAAAGCAGGTTCTCTTTGGTTTGGCACCAGGCGTGGCGTAAATAAATTTGATGGCAATACCTTCATTCATTTTCCTCTTCTATTTCCCACAGCCAATGGGCTTTCAGATAACAGTGTCGCTAATATAATAGAAGATAAGTCGGGACATATCTGGTTCGGCACAGCCTTAAACGGAGTGAGCAGGTATGACGGGAAGAGTTTTATGCATATTACAGAAGACGAAGGGCTATCGTTTAATGGTATTCTCCGCAATTGCATCATGCAAGACAGGTCTGGTCATGTCTGGATTGGCGCATCGGGGGGTGGACTGAACAGAATTAATACAAGCCATTTTCAACATTATACCAAGGCGGAAGGGCTTGCCGACAATTTTATCACCTATGCTTTAAGGGACAGAAAAGATAATTTATGGTTCAGTTCAATCACAGCCATCAACAGGTATATTGACAGCTTGCCAGCCAGTTCTGGTTCGGACCTTAACAACAAAGCCCGGACAAAGAAAAATTTTCTTCAATATCCCTTCCGCTATGTTTTTACATCATTTGAAGATAAAGAGGGCAATCTATGGTTTGGCTCAACAAATGGTTTACTAAAGTATGACGGTAAGTCTTTTTACCGTTTTGGAAGTGCTGAAGGAATTTCCGCTCCTGATGTGCGAACTATTTTTCAAGACAGCAGGGACCATCTCTGGTTTGGCGGAAATGGCGGAGGGCTTACCCGGTATGAACCGGCAAAAGACGGAAAGCCGGCCACCTTTTTTCATTATACCGAAACGGAAGGTTTCATAAGCAGTGGTACGAATGTCAGGTTGGAAGATAAATTTGGTAACCTATGGTTAAGCAACGGTCGTGGGGTAATTAAATATATACCAGCGAAGGATGGCCAGTCTGGAACCTTTGTTCATTATACTGCAGCCGAAGGATTGGGAGCTGGTGTTGGCTCCATTTTGGAAGATAGGAATGGTAAACTCTGGTTTAGTACTAATTATGGGATTATCAGGTATGAGCCATCAAAACAGGGCCATTCGGGAATCTTTACTCATTTTACCACAGCCCAGGGACTTGTTGACAATAATGTTGGGCACATAGTTGAAGATAAGGCCGGCATTTTGTGGATAACAACAAGGTCCGGGTTGAGCAAATTTGATGGTAAGACTTTTCTCAATTTTACCACAGCAGAAGGGCTATCCGGCAACCAGTTAAGCCCGATGGTTGAAGACAAGGCCGGCAACCTTTGGATTCCTACTTATGGTGGCGGTGTAAGCAAGATGGAGAAGGATATTTATAAACCTTCACAGCAACCACCGGTAGTAAGCCTGCGGCAATTGTACATGAACGAAGCTGTGCCGGATTACCGCAATCCATCCGACAGTAGTATTCAAAAAATAAAATTTGACAGTGTTCGGATGTTTGAGAATTATCCCATCAATCCAAGAATACCATCCCGTCAAAATAATCTCCGCTTTCAATACTCGGCTATGGATTGGGCAGCACCTACTAAAATAAAATACAGTTTTCGTTTGCTGGGTTTAGATAATAAATGGAGTAACCCTACAACAGAAACGATAGCAGATTACCGAAACCTGCCCGATGGAAAATTCATTTTTCAAATAGCTGCCATTGGCGAAAGCGGTGAGTGGAGCAAGCCATTTCAATACCGCTTTACCATACTTCCACCCTGGTGGAAAACATGGTGGGCTTATACTATTTACGCATTGCTGTTTTTAGCAGCATTACGAGCATTCAGTATGTATCGTGAAAGAAGATTACGCAACGAAAAGGAAATGCTGGAAGAAAAAGTAACAGAACGTACTACAGAACTAAAACAATCGCTGGAAAATTTGAAGGCAACACAATCACAATTGGTACAATCCGAAAAGATGGCAAGCCTGGGAGAACTCACCGCAGGCATTGCCCATGAAATACAAAACCCGTTGAATTTTGTCAATAATTTTTCGGAAGTGAATAAAGAATTGATTGATGAAATGCAACAGGAATTAAAAGCCGGAAAAATGGAAGATGCCATTGAAATCTCCAATGATATAAAAGCAAACGAAGAAAAAATAAATCATCATGGCAAAAGAGCTGATGCCATTGTAAAAGGTATGTTGCAACATTCAAGAAGCAGTAACGGCGTAAAAGAACCAACCGATATCAATGCGTTGTGTGATGAATATTTACGATTGAGTTATCATGGCTTGCGGGCAAAAGACAAATCCTTTAATGCAACTATGAAAACCGATTTTGATCCATTACTTAAAAAAATAAATATCATTCCGCAGGACATTGGAAGAGTGGTATTGAATTTATTGACAAATGCTTTTTATGCGGTTAACGAAAAGCAGAAACAAAACATTCCGGGTTATGATCCGACTGTTACAATTAAAACGACCCAGAACCCCCTTGCGGTAGGCAGGGGGGTCGAAATAAGTGTAAGCGATAACGGCAATGGCATTTCACAAAAAGTAGTAGATAAAATATTTCAACCCTTCTTTACTACCAAGCCAACCGGGCAGGGAACAGGCTTGGGTTTGAGTTTGAGTTATGATATTGTAACCAAAGGGCATGGTGGTGAGTTGAAGGTGGAAACGAAGGAGGGAGAGGGCACAACATTTATTATTTCATTACCAACAAATATTTAACTGTGAAAAATGAAGTGAAGCTGTTTGAACAGCAGAAAGTAAGAACACATT
>JBKJIX010000181.1:0-26909 GCA_046598205.1 Chitinophagaceae bacterium | reverse complement strand
CGATAGCTATCGGGTTCACAAAGAAAAATTCCTTTACTTTCAATACGTTGTGTTCTTCGTGAAAAACTTTGTGGGCTTTGTGCTCCTTGTTTATAGACTTTTGAGACAGCCTCATTTAAAATGATGTTATTATGTTGAATCTCTTTATTGGAGTCTTTTAATACCGCAGCCAACTGACTTAGACTCTTTTACTGATACTTCTTTGGCAGTCAGTAATTCATCTACTGCAGCAATAAGGTGTTTGCGGCTAACTGCTGACGCATCAGAAGGGTTATCATCAATAGCGCCATGATAAACTAATTTCCCGTTACCATCGAATAGGAAGCACTCCGGTGTTCGTTTAGCGCCAAAAGCATCGGCCATAACGGAGTTTTGGTCTACCAGATAGTTCCAGTTATAACCTTGTTTCTTTGCATATTCCTTCATAGCATTATAAGAATCATCATTACTTCTTTGAGCTTCATTAGAATTCAGAATTGCAACGCCAATACCATTGTCCTGTGCATATTTACAGGCTTCGTTGGTACGGCTTTGATTTTTGATAACATAAGGACAAGTGTTGCAGCTAAACATTACGAACAAGCCTTTACTTGTCTTTGCATCTTTTAATGATACGTCCTTACCCGATATATCTTTCATTTTTATTTCGGGGCTTGGGATGGATGCACCAAGAGGAAGTGGATCACCAATTGGTTGAAGAACCATTACTGCAATGGCAGCAACAGGCAAAGCGGCAAAAAGAGTTTTTTTCATATTTTTTTTTTGATACCCAAATTTCGGACTTTATACCTGATTACCAACACCGTCTGCGGGGTTATCTTTCCGTTCGTCTGCTATTTTTTTAAGTGAAGAAATGCTTACATTCAGTTCAAAACCAATTAATAGAATAAGTGAGTTGATAAAAATTAGTACCATTAGAATCAATACTGTTCCGATGGAGCCATACAATTGATTGAAGTTCCCAAAGTGACTTACCCACCAGGAAAACAGTGCAGTAAGCAGCAGCATGAGAAAAGTGGCCAATATAGAACCAGGATTAATCAACCTCCATTTCTTATGAATAGCAGGTGCATGGCGATAGATGTAGGAAATAATTGCAAAGAATAGCAAAACGATGATTATCCACCTAATGTTGACGATGATGTTTCTGATGGTAGCATTTTGGATTCCAATGACCTTCAGTACCTGGCCCTGACCAATTAACAGAAGCACAGATACAAATACAAGTACAAAAAGGATCATAGTTATTTTTATTGCAACCCCTCTTTTCTGCAAATCGGTTCTTTTTTTAAAACCTATGTAGTTTTTGTCGAATGACCGCATAATGCTCATCATAGCATTGGAGGAGAAGTACACGGATAAAACAAAACCGAGTGAAAGCAAGCCGTTTCTTGGCTTGTTGATGAAATCCTTTAGAAATTTTATCAGCACATCATGGTCTTTTTCTCCCGGTATTACATCTCTTATAAGACCGTACAATTGCTCCTGAAACTGTTGGGTAATCGGGAGTAATGGTATCAGGGTAAAAAGAAAGATGAGTGCAGGGGGGATAGCCATAAATAAGTTATAAGAAATGGCAGAAGCCCTTTCAGTCATGCCCACTGTTTTTACCTGGCTGAAAAAAAACATGATTACATCGTACAATGGAATTCCTCTAAACCCAGGAAGTGAAGTTGATTTACTTTTATTAATAACCGTACTTACCAGCGGTAGTGATGCAATCCAATTTTCTATTTTGTTAAGGAAGGGCATTACTTGATTGCTTTCTGTTTTGCCTTAGCCGAAGAATCCATTCGTCTTGTCAGTTCCTGCTGGTAAAGCCTTGCATATTTACCATGATCGGTAAGGTTAGTGGTGAAAACACTGGTACCATCAAATTTGTGACTTGCTACAAAAAACAAGTAATCAGTTTCAGGGGCATCCAGCACCGCATCAATAGACTCAGCAGAAGGGGTGCATATTGGCCCCGGAGGAATACCGGCATACATATAAGTATTGTACGGTGAATCAGTTTTCAGATGCACACCCAACACTCTTTTTAAGGCAAAATTTTTCATCGCAAATTTCACGGTCGGGTCGGCCTGTAATCTCATTCCTATTTTTACCCGGTTTAGATAAGTGCTGGCTATATTATATTTGTCGGCTTTTTTATTGGTTTCTTCTTCTACAATAGAAGCCAACGATATAATCTGTAATTGGGTGAGGTGAAGGCTGTCTGCTTTTACTTTTCGTTCTGCTGTCCAGAATTTTTGATAGGCTGTATAGAATTGCTGGAAAATTTTATCCGGTGTGCTATTCCATTTCAGGTTATACGTGTAGGGCATCACTATTGACAGTACTGTATTGGTATCAACACCAAATTTTTTCAACGAGTCATTATTGTTAAGGAAGCGTATCATTTGCAAGGAATCACATTCCAAATCAAACTTTTTACCTTTTCCGATTTTACCGGCAAACAATTCTTTAGTCCTTTCTTTATTGATAACCATTTTTACTTCTGCCTGGTTGCCACTGCGGAGCAGTTTTATTAATTTATAAAGGCTAATCCCATCTTTCAATTTGTAACGCCCCGGTTTGGCGTTTTTATATTTCAACAACTTAGCAACTATATCAAAATTACTCCCACTGATAAACTGGCCGGATACCAGGTTTTGTTTTACGGCGGCTACATCATCACCGGTTTTGATATAGAAATAAGTGTCTTGCTTGTTTGAAACCGCAGGCTTAAACAGCTTGTACCCGACAAATCCGCCTGTAGCAATAAGTACTGCTAAAATTCCAAAAATTAATTTCTTCCTCATAATTGATTTATAAAATATCTCTTGTGCAATATACTACTTCGCAATAAAGCTACGTAGCATAAAGTAACAACTGTAGAGGACAAGTTCATCTTCGTTGACGCAATAGCGGATAAACCCATCTTCGCTGAAGCTATGATGGGCAAACAAAAAACCCGGCAATAAGCCGGGGTTTGAAATATTATTTTAAACTTTTATTTATTAGGAGCAGGTTGAGCCGGAGTTGGGTTCAAAGGAACTGCATTGTTAGGCACTGTCTGGTTGGTAGTTGGAACTGTTGCATTTTTTACATCAGATGCTCCTCCAGACGAAGTAACCGTTTTTGGGATAAAAAAAACAGAGAAAATGCATAGTGCTGCAATCACTGCTCCAAATATCCAGGTGCCTTTTTCCAGTACATCTGTAGTTTGTTTTACACCCATGAACTGGTTGCTGAAACCGGCTACATTACCAGCCAGGCCGCCACCTTTCGGGTTTTGAACCAATACGATAAAACCAAGCACCACAGAGGCCACAATAATCAGTATGATAAATAAAATCGTCATGTTAATTTGTTTTCTTTAAATCTTCAATTTTCGCTGCAAAATAAAGGCTTTTAGAGGGATAAAGCAAACTTAATTTGGCATAAACCTCGATAGCTTTTGCTGCATTTCCCTGTTTTACCCAAACTTCAGCCATGGCCTCAGTTACTACGGGTCTTTCTACAAGAGAATGCTCGGCTAACTGCTCCACCTTTTTCTCAGAAATTATCTCCACGGTTTTTGCTATTTCGGAAACGGGCAGCCGTTTCATGGTTTTTAACCAGTCGGTAAAGCTTTTTAGTTGCAGCCCAAACTTGTCTTTTGGCTTTTCCTCTTCCTTGAATTTAATGCCCTGTGATGCGAAATAATCAACCGTATGAAATGGTTCAAAAAGAAGCTCCGCTTTTGCAGGGTCATCCCGATAGCTATCGGGAGCTTCAATTTTTAAAGTAGGTAAATCAAACCGGGGTTCTTTAGTTATTTCAGCACTGGCCTGGGCAATAGGTTCTATTACTATTTCTGCTACCGGTTCAGCTAATTCGGATTCTTTCATTTCCACAGCAGCAATAACAGGAATTTCTATTTGCTCAACTATGACAGGCTCTGGTTTTACCTCTGCTACTTCTTCTTTTTTCTTTGGTGCAATAATTTCTGCATCACCTGTTTCATTCAGCAGGTGTTCTACCCACATGGGGTTATTAAAAAAGAGAAATGTTTTTTGTAGTTGTTCGCCGTACCGGGCAGGATTCTCCAACTGAAGTTTTTTGGTCAGCAATAATTGTGCTGCGCCAAAATAAGGGTGCCGGTCTGCAAATTGTTCCAGTTCCTGCAAGCTGCATTGTTCCAGTGTATCTTTTCGCAAAAGCGATTTTACCAGTTGATTGATCTGAGCATTCATCGTTACAAGATAAGGGGATTGCCGTTGCTAAAATAGCTTTTAAACTAAAAATTGCGGCATAAAATTACCAGTTGGAAAATAGTTTATTAAAAATTTCGTCGGTAAGGGTCCTTGTTATTTCATCCAGCAAAGAAGCCTCTGCCTGCTGAAAGGATTGGTTACCCTTGAATTCAAAACTCCTGCTTACATCATGTTCTTTTATCTCATCTTTTTTTCTATCATTTAAAATAATATGCACCGCTACTGTCAACCTATTGGTAGCTACCTGCTGACCGGAGATGGCAGAGGTACTGAATGCATATTGTGTGATGGTGCCGGTTATTTCCCAATCTGCATCATTGTTGGTTTGCGTAAGCCTGGTTTGTCCTATAATTTTCTGCCTTATTTTTTCAGTTAGTTTCGGGCTGATCTGTGCATTTTGATATTGTGCCCTGTTAACAAGTTGGGTTATTTTTACCGTTTTAACATCCGGCGGGATAGTAGCTTCATTGAATTTATAAATATTGCAACTACTAAAAGTCGAAACAAGGAACAAGGAACAAGACACAAGAAGGAAAACTATAAATCCAGGAAACACTTTCTTGCTTGCACCTTGCACCTTGTACCTTTTATTTATATTATTCTTCAATGTCGTATTCTTTTAATTTTCTGTAAAGGGTTCTTTCGCTGATGCCAAGGTCAAGGGCAGCATCTTTTCTTTTGCTTTTATGTTTTTTCAATGCCTTTATGATAAGCTCCTTCTCTTTATCAACAATGTTCAGGCTTTCTTCCACTTCCACTTCCACATGGTCATGTATATTGTTGTTCATTATTACCGGTTGCGAATGCTGATGCCCGACCGGTTGAATTCCGATTGCCACCTGCCTGCCGGCAGGCAAGGAAGGAACAGGCTGCATCACTTCATTGTTCTTTAATTCTTTCAATTCGTTAATGAAAGTCTGATTTTGAGCCACCATATTCGGATTCTGCAATACATCCAGGAACATCCTTTTTAATTCTGTTACATCTTTCTTCATATCAAAGAAAAGTTTGTAAAGCATTTCTCTTTCATTTGCAAACTCCGAACTGTTTCCATTTACTGAAGCCAGTATTGGCATCCTGTTACTGGAATAAGGTTGTAAGAACTTACTCAATTCTTTTGCTGTAATATTTTTATCAGTACTCAGCACAGAAATCTGCTCTGCAATATTCTTCAATTCTCTCACATTGCCCGGCCAGGGGTAGTTTATTAACAGTTGTTTTGCTTCATCGTCCAATTGCACTGTAGCTGTTTTGTATTTATTAGCAAAATCAGCCGCAAATTTTCTAAACAGTATATGAATATCTTCAGTTCTGTCATGTAAGGCAGGTACCCGGATAGGAACGGTACTCAACCGATAATAAAGGTCTTCCCGAAATCTTCCTGCCTGCACTTGCTGTAACAAATCTTTGTTGGTGGCAGCTATTACCCTTACATCAGTTTTTTGTGTTTTGGAGGAACCTACACGGATGTATTCACCTGTTTCCAATACACGAAGCAATCTTGCCTGTGTGCCTAATGGCAATTCACCAATCTCATCTAAGAAAATAGTTCCTCCATTCACTGTTTCGAAATATCCTTTTCTTGCATCTGCCGCCCCGGTAAAAGAACCTTTCTCATGGCCGAACAGTTCAGAATCAATTGTTCCTTCAGGAATGGCACCACAGTTCACAGCGATAAACGGATTATGTTTCCTCGGAGAAAGAGAATGAATGATCTGTGAGAAAACTTCTTTACCCACACCACTTTCACCATTTATTAATACGGTGAGGTCGGTACTGGCTACCTGTGTGGCTACCTGCAACGCATAGTTGAGGGCAGGAGAACTGCCAATGATGCTAAAACGATTTTTTATACTTTGAATGTCCATGCCCCTATTCCGCCAACTGGCGGAGAATTTTTAATTTTATTAATTAATAATTTTTCCCAACAAAGTTCCTTGTGTGCAATCAGTGGCCTGTACCATTGCATAATCTCCTTTTTTCAAATCATAATGTTCTTTGGGAAATACAAATACTTTTCCATGTGAACTTCTTCCGGCCCAATCCTTATCACTTTTCTTGCTGTCGCCTTCTATTAAAATTTTAAACGATTTACCAATGTCTCTTTTATTACTTTCTAATGACAGCCTGTTTTGCAGTTCCACCACTTCATACAATCTCCTTTTCTTCACTTCCAGCGGTACATCGTCAGTATATCTTTTCTGGGCCAGTGTACCCGGTCTTTCAGAATAGAAATACATATAGGCATAATCATACTTCGAGTATTCCATAATGCTTAGTGTATCCTGGTGGTCTTGTTCCTCTTCTGTACAAAAACCGGTAATAATATCGCCGCTGATACCACAATCAGGAATGATCTGTTTTATCCTGTCCACTTTACCCATATACCATTCTCTTGTGTAAGTACGGTTCATCAGTTGCAAAACTCTTGTTGAACCACTTTGTACAGGCAGGTGAATGTAATTGCAGATGTTTTCATACTTAACAATTGTATGCAACACATCATCCGTAATATCTTTGGGATGCGAAGTAGAGAAACGTACACGGAGCAGGGGAGCGATAAGTGCTACTTTTTCTAGAAGCATGGCGAATGTTATGGCCTCCCCCGAACTATGTTCCTTTCCTTCGTTTAGCTCGGAAACCTCCGCTGGAGGGGCCTTAGACCCCGATAGTTCGGAAACGACTTCTGAACTTCCAGACTCTGAGAACCCTCCTTCGGAGGGCAGGGAGGCTTGATAATAATAACTATCTACATTTTGTCCCAGCAGCGTTACTTCCCGGTATCCCTTTTCAAAAAGATCGGTGCATTCTGTAACAATACTATCTGCACTGCGGCTTCTTTCCCTTCCTCTTGTAAAAGGAACAACACAGAACGAACACATATTGTTGCAGCCCCGCATAATGCTTACAAAAGCATTTACCCCATTGCTATTTAATCTTACCGGAGAAATGTCGCCATAGGTCTCATCCCGACTCAATAAAACATTTACAGCTTTTTGCCCACCTTCTGCTTCCCTTACCAATGCCGGTAACGAACGATAAGCATCCGGCCCGACAACTATGTCAACTAACTTTTCTTCCTCAAGTAATTTTGATTTTAACCGCTCCGCCATGCAGCCCAACACACCTACCAGCATTCCTTTTTTTTGTTTCTTCAATTGCCTGAATTCTGTGAGGCGTTTGCGGATGGTCAGTTCCGCTTTTTCCCGGATGGAGCAGGTATTGATAAATATCAGGTCGGCTTCTTCCACAATTTTTGTTGCTCCAAAGCCTTCGTTATTGAGGATGGAAGCCACAATCTCACTGTCGGCAAAGTTCATGGCACAGCCATAGCTTTCAATATAGAACTGTTTTTTAAACTGGTTAGGTTCATTGGCAAAGGGGGCATAAGCCTCTCCCTGCCTTGTTTCATCATGTTTATCCCGATCAATTCGGGGTGCTTTATCTGTCACTACGTCAAGCATAAAAGTTCTGTTAGATCCCACAATAAGACGGGATGGGCTGCAAATATACTGCTAAGACCTGAATATGTGACAGGATGTCAGAGGCGTGATGTTTAATCAGTTGAAGTTAAAAATGAAAACCATATCCAAAGAATACGGATTGCATACCAAAAATGCTAAGACCACTAATGAGTAATCCGAGTAAAATGAAAAAGAACGGAATATGAACCAACAACCGGCTTATTTTCCTGCCCCAGCCATAATGATGAAGAAAAGACAAGAACATAAAGGCAAAGCATAAACCAAAGAAAGATATCTGCATTGTCTTTAAACCGGCTAACAGAAAAATTATTCCCAGTCCCACTTCAAAAAGTTGTACAATGTACGAGTCTGGATGGCTTTTATAAATAAACTGCTTGTAGTTTTCCTTTATCCGGGTAAATAAATTTTTACCCGTTTTTTTATGCTTTTCAATGGTCTGTTTCTTATCACCTGTTACCAAGAATATGGCTTTTCCGGAAATCAAATAAGTAATAACGCCAATCGAAGAAAGGATACTTAACGCCGCATAGAGTGCTGTGCTAAAACTGAGGAAACGCAATAGTTTATATGGCGTTCTCCACATGGCCATTATAAAACAAAGTACAGGAGAAAATAAAGTCAGCAGGGTTATAAGAAAGAAGTCCCAGGAATAAATTATTGAAAAGTGGCCGTCAAGTATAGTTACCGGATAAGCATATTGATTTCCTGATAATACAAATGTTATATCCTGCGAATGACCAAACAAAACCGGCATCAGCAGATTAGTGTTTGCCATGAATAAGAAGAAAACTAATGTAAGCGGTAAATTCAAGGTAGGAAAAAGTATATCAGCTTTTTCAACCCAGCTTATTTTTTTTGATTTTAGCAGCCACAGCATTTTTTTATGCAGAAATTCACAGGTACCCCTTGTCCACTTCATATGCCGGATGCGGAAGGATCGGACACTATCCGGAAAATCTTCATAACAAATTACATTTTCTTCAAATTTGCCCCGGTATCCTTTTTCTCTAATTGCAATTGCAAAACCTAAATCTTCACTAACAATATTCGG
Organism: Chitinophagaceae bacterium; assembly: GCA_046598205.1. GTDB lineage: Bacteria > Bacteroidota > Bacteroidia > Chitinophagales > Chitinophagaceae > JJ008. The sequence continues at coordinate 18,135 of JBKJIX010000181.1, read as the reverse complement.
GAAACCGCCTATCATTTCCCAGCAATCATAGCGGAGCAATGCCCCATGCCCAAGAAACATTACAAAGCCATATTGATTGCGAAGAGGCTGGTGCCACTTCCAATGGGTATTGATGCCGACTCCCATATCTTTCTGAATACGGTTGGCAGCATTTGGATTAGCTTCATGATTAGCCTGTACAAAACCGCAGTTTGGATCAACCTCCATCAACGGTACCAGCCTTCGCAAAAAGTTGCCGGGTAAAATTTCATCTGCATCTGCAATAGCAAAGTATTTTTCTTTGTTAGCAATGTTTGTTAAAGCGTAATTTAAATTGCCTGCTTTGTAATGTGTCCGGTCGGGCCTTCTCACTACTACAATTTTTTCTGTATCTCTTGCTGCAAAATCATCTACCATTTTTTTTGAAAAATCATCCGTGCTGTCATCTAACAAATAAAGTGTATAGTCAGGGTAATCCTGTAACAGGCAGGATAAGGCACTTTCTTCCGCAAAATCATTACAGGTTGTATAAAGAAGGGCAACAGATGGATATGATTCAAGGGCCGGAGAGGCTGTATTATTTTTATTTTTTAGCTTATAATAAACTGCAAATAATACTACTGCAATATTATAAATACCATATAGCCAGGCAAAGTCAATAAAGATGATAAAAAGAGCCAGCGAAAAACTTTCCAACGTATTAGTTGAAATGCTCAGCAGTTGAAGCAATCTTGGTTCAAACCAGATAAGAGCTGCTATCCAAGTTACAAAAATGCAGATGTACATAGTTGATTTTGGCTTGCCGGTGATTACCGGTTTTATTGCTGAAATAGTTTCTTTCTTTCCGAAAAGGCCAGCAGCAGCATCAGCAGAAATTGTTGCTGTGCCTACAAAGTTGTTTTTCATACTATATTATTTTTCAAGCCTGAAACGGATGCCTGTGTTTACATTGAAAAGATGTTGAAGAAAATTGTTTTCGGCAGCAAAGCCTACGTGTATGCTGATTGTGTTGCTGACAGGGAAGGAGCCCCTCAGAAATCCGCCATAAATATTTCCGGATAATGATTTTATATCGCTACTGGATTTGCCAAAATAGAAACCTGTGTTTATTGTATTCCCTTTTGATAAATGAAAATCTGCATCAGCAAGAAAACGGTTTTCAGTTGCATTGGATACATTTCTGTTTGCATAGAAATAGTTAACACCCGCAGTAACTCTTTTGCTGACAGATTGATGGTATCCTGCAAAGAACAAGTAAGCACTCTGCCCGATAGTTGGTGAAATCAGTGCTCCACCAAATCTTATTGCGTTGTTTTTTTTCAGAAAGAAAATCTGTTCCAGCGTAATTTGAGATTCACCAGACGATTCATTTACTCCGTTTCCACTAAGGCTTCTGAAGCCTGCTTCAGCTTTCGTAGCAGTTTGATGATTCCACTTATAAAATACCGAACCAGCATAGTATGGAATTGTTTTATTATTTGTTATTAACCCAAGATTGTCCATGGAAAGTGAGTTATCATATTTCGCTGATAGCTGTGTTTTTTTAGAAACCTGCGAACTGATTTGTATGAACCGGAGGCCTGCCTTGTTTTTGCCATCTGCAGAGCTGATACCACCAAGAATGTCTATATCCAAAATGGTAGGCTGACTTCTTATAGCTGTAATTAACTGCTGCGTTTCTTTGTCAGCAGGATCCAGCTGAATTGCCTGTTCGAATGAATGTCTAGCTTTTGCAAGCATCCCTTCACTCATTTGGGCCTGGCCAAGTGCTATATAAAACTCTTTATGCCGGGGTTGTGCTTTTATAAGTTCTGAAAAGTTCAGGATTGCTTTTTTTGTATCCCCACTCCACAAAGCAACGTAGGCAACCCCTTTTTTTGCTTCAATATTTTTGGGGTCAATTTTCATGAGGCTATTAAAATCAGTAATAGCTTTTTCAAATTCATGATTCCAGGAATAAGTAAATCCTCTTCCTGATAATGCTTCTTTGTTATTACTATTTTTTTCGAGTAGTGAGGAATAAACCCGGATTGACTCATTAAATTTGCCATTACCAGCCAGCTGCCGGGCTTGTTGTATGCTTTCCTGGGCATTTATCTTAACCGAAATTAAAGAGAAGAACAGGGCTGCAATAAAAATGAATGATTGTCGCATAACAGAATTTTAAATGATTGATCAGGCGTATTGGGAAGCAGATAACAATTATTAGTAATGGCTGAAAGCTTATTTGTAACCTTCTGTATATTTTTAAGGCCATTTACAATTAAATATTTGCATTTAATTATTTTAAATGAATAGATTACCGGGGGACAATTACTTTTGCTAAATGACTTCAGGGAGAAAATTTTGTTTTGCTTTTATATTCTTTTGCATTTCTCATTCGATTAATGGGCAAGGCATTCTTATAGGTATAGTAATCGATGAAAATAAAAAACCTGTTGAAGGTGCTACGGTTGTTTTAAGCCTGCTTAACGATTCCACCAACCGGCGTTCAGTAATAGCAGATAAAAATGGTGAATTTCTTTTTGAAAAAATTCCTTTTGGTTATTACCGGCTTCGTCTTTCATCTGTGGGATTTCAAAATCAATTGCTGGACAGTATTTATTTCCGGCAAGAAAGATTTTATTTTAACCTGAATGACTTGATTATGAAGCCAGCGAAAAATCAGCAGTTAGATGAAGTGATAGTTTATACAGAGAAACCGCTAATACAATCTAAAGATGGTAATATTACCTTTAACGCCGGCGAATCTGCATTGGCGGCTGGAAGCAATGCCAGTGATTTGCTGAATAGTGTGCCACTTGTTGCTAAGGATCCGAATGGTAAAATAACAGTGAGGGGAAAAGAACCGAAAATTTTGATAGATGATAAGCCGGTGGAATTAAATCTTCAGCAATTGCAGGATTTGTTAGAATCATTACCGGGGAGTTCCATCGAAAAAATAGAAGTGATGACTAACCCGCCACCACAATATGCAAATGAACAAGGCGGTGTAATCAATATCACTACCAAAAAAGGAAAAGTGGGTAAGAGTGGGAGGTTAAGTATTTCTGCAGGCACAAGAGGAGAAGAAAGTATCAATGGAAGTTTCAATTACCGGAAACAGGGTTTTGCGTTAAGCATTAATGCCGGCACAAGCTATAATCGTTTACAAGGCAATGGCTATTCTATACGGCATAATTTTTATACTGATTCTTCAAATTTTTTTAATACAAAGAATAATTACGGGAATAAAACATGGCGGCCCAATTTGCGGGTAAACATGGATTATGATATTAATAAAATGGAGTCCCTGAACTTTGTACTACAGTATAATCAGAACAATTATGATAACGGGAGTATAACCGAATACACAAACATTAACAGGGTTGGGAATATTTACCGGCTGAGCGAAAGGAATATATTAAGCAATGGTGATAATTACAGCCCCAATGCTACTTTTTCTTACAATCGCAGGGGAAAAATAATCGGGGAGTTTCTAAAAGTTTTTGTTGGAGGAAATTTATCCATTAGTAAATCTGACAGGGATTTTTTCCAGCAATTCTATAATCCTGACCATACACCCAATGGCGTTGATACGGCACAAGAGCAATTAACTGATAACAAGAGCAACGGATATAATGTAAGAATAGATTACAACAGGCCATTGAATAATAAAAAGACTTCACTTTCTTTTGGCACCTATTACAACCGTAGTAACAGCCATATTGATGTGGATGCTACGTATAAGAAAAAGCCAGAAGGGGTGTTTGTAAAATCGGATCTGCTGAGCAATGAATTTAAATTTCATCAGACAATAACTAATCTCCGGACTTCAGTTCGGCAAATTATAAAAGAAAATTTCAGCATTACAGCCGGTGTTTCTGTTGAGCAAACATCAATCATGTTTGAGTTATTCAAGGAAAACCGGGAAGCAAAAAATAATTACTGGACATGGCTTCCGTTCGTTAATCTCAACCGTACCTGGAAAGATAAACTCAATCTTACAGTAGCTTATCGCCGTACTATCCGCCGCCCGGGTATTGGTGAATTGAACCCTACAGTAGATTTTGGTGACCCATACAACGTTCGTTTTGGAAATGAGAACCTGGAAGCTTCGACGGCACATAATTTTGATTTCGTGTTAGGGAAAACAAACCCATTCTATTTTGCCAACATAGGGCTTGGGTATAATATAGTAGAAGACATTTTCGCACAGGTAAGAACATTGTTGCCGGAAGGGAAAACACAAGTAACATGGGAAAACATCAGCGGCCGGAAAGAATATGAAATGAGTACCTGGGGCGGTGTAACAATCAATAAGAAACTTAGAACAAACCTCAGTGCCAGCTATACTTTTAATGAGTATAGTGAATTTGATAAAACAGTGAGACGTTACAGAAATGGAGGTTCATTCACTTCTAACCTCAACACGGTTTTTACACCGAAAGATATTTTGAATTTCACCGGTGGGTTGAACTTTAACCGGTTTGCCAACCCCCAGGGCTATGCCCGGTGGAGCTGGAGCATGAATGCCGGTGTGCAACGAAAATTTTTCAAAAAGAAACTAACTGCAACGCTGAATGTGATTGACCCGTTTGTACAGAGAAACCGGAGCTTTACTTATGGCACTAATTTTAACCTGCAAAGTTTCAGTACTGCACAGACAAGGAATTTCCGCTTAAGTCTGGGATATAATTTTATAAAAGCACCGAAGAAGCTTGCACCGAAAGTGATTCTCAAAAAATAAACTACGCTTCTGAGTTTAATTTGATTTTAGCCGATAACCAGCTATCCCTCACTGGCACAATCCATTTGTTTTCTAATTCCAGTTTCGTTTGCACCAGGTTATTAAAGTACAAGGTATTGGCATTGATAAATCCATTTTCAACAGCATATTGCAATTGGGAGAGGGGTAGTAACTGAATGCAATCGGTATCGGATTTATCTTTGATTATAAAAGCCAGAGTAGTTCTGTCAAACATATTTACGGTAAACCGCTGTTCAATATCTTTTATCAGTCGTACTGAACTATCGGTACTGCATCCGCTAACTCCGCCCAAGGCGGATTCATCGGCCAGCAAAACGATGAACTGTCCAAAAAACAAATGTGCTTCCCCTTTTACCGGCGTGCCGTGGCTTTTCCATTGGGTAGTAAATTCTTTCAGCAGGTCTTCAATTTCAAAAGACTCACTCAATGTAAATAAACGGCTGCTCTGGTACACCCATACCCTGGAATCGGAATGAAAATTATCATTAAGAAGATGTTTGTATTCGATGTTCATGGGGTAAAATTACAACCAATTTAATAAATCTGATAAAGAAGAACTGGCAGACAATTTTTATTCCATTGACTGTGCAATCAACTCTGCTATATCCATCACTTTCACACTGTCTTCTTTATCCGCCAACTTTACACCGTCCGTCATCATAGTATTACAGAAAGGGCAGGCAGCAGCAATAACCGATGCCCCGGTTGCAATAGCTTCATGGCTGCGTTCAATATTCACCCTGGTAATTCCTTTTTCTTCCTCTTTAAACATTTGTGCACCACCGGCTCCGCAACAAAAGCCATTGCTTTTGCAACGTTTCATTTCTACTAATTCCGCATCCAAAGCTTCCAGCACTTTGCGGGGGGCTTCGTAAATGTTGTTGGACCGGCCGAGGTAGCAACTATCGTGGTAGGTAATTTTTTTGCCCTTGAATTCGCCACCTTCTTTCATTATTATCTTTCCTTCATCAATCAGTCCTTGTATAAAACTGGTGTGATGCATGACTTCATAGTTGCCGCCTAACTCCGGGTATTCATTTTTTAAGGTATTGAAGCAATGCGGGCAAGCGGTTACAATTTTTTTAATACCATAATTATTCAGCATTTGGATATTCTGGTAAGCCATCATTTGAAACATAAACTCATTACCCGCCCTGCGGACAGGATCACCGGTACACATTTCTTCCTTGCCAAGAATGGCATAGTTGATACCTGCTTTATCAAGAATGGAGACAAATGCTTTGGTGATTTTTTGTGCCCGTTGATCAAAACTTCCGGCGCAGCCCACCCAAAATAAAACTTCCGGGCTTTGGCCGCCAGCAAACATTTCAGCTACAGTTGGAACCTGCATGTAAACAAATTTATTCAAATCTAAATCAAAAAGACAATTCATGGCAGTATGATTTTCTTTGCTTTATTTTGTTTTTATTACTGCATGAAGAAATTTTTCCAAAAATTGACGAACTGGGAGCTGTGGAATTTTTATGTCCTTTATTTCCCTATCGGCCCAGTCTGGCTATGGTATTGCCTGCGCAGCTGGTCGTTCTGGTATTTCAGTTCTTCTAATCCTACTATTACATTTGGTGGTTTTGAAGGAGAGGGTAAAAAGGAGATGTATGACCAGCTTCCCCCGCATTCGTATCCCCGTACTACTTACATTATGCATGACTGGTCTTTCGCAGAAGTAAAAAAGAAAATTGCTGATGCAGGATTTTCATTCCCTTTTATTGTAAAGCCCGATGTGGGTATGAAAGGAATATTGTTTCGGAAAATTGATAACGACGAACAATTGATTAAATACCATGAAAGAATACCGGTAGAATATATTGTTCAGGATTTAATAGAACTGCCTGTTGAGGTCAGCGTTTTTTATTACCGGTTTCCCTGGGAGCAAAAAGGGGTGGTCAGTGGTTTTATTGATAAAGAATTATTACAGATAAAAGGCAATGGTAAGTCAACACTGCGGGAACTTGTAGCGGATCATCCCCGTGCAAAATTCAGAATGGAAGAAATGGAACACCGGCATGGGCATCGTTTTGAAAGAGTAATTCCTGATGGAGAAACGTTTTATCTGTCGTATGCGGGCAACCACAACAGGGGCGCACATTTTACTAATCTTCATAGTAAAATAGACGAAGACCTGCATAAAGTATTTGATGACCTGAGCCATTTTACAGACAAATTTTATTATGGTCGCTACGATATTAAAACAACTTCAATTGAAGATCTGAAGCGGGGTAAAAATTTTTCTATACTGGAATTTAATGGCTGCGGGGCGGAACCCAATCATATCTACGATTGTGGTATGAGTATTTGGAAGGCTTACGGGGTTATTCTGCATCACTGGAAAGTGTTGTATAAAATAAGCCGGTATAATCACAAAAATGGCACTCCTTACTGGTCTTTTCAACGGGGCAGAAAATATCTTGCGGATGCGAAGAAACATTTTAAGATGCTGGAAAAATATGATTGAGCTTTTCACTAATTTAGCTACATGAATGCTGATGAACGATTCCTGTTGCTCCGTAATTATGATCTCTGGTGCCATCTCGACGATCAGGAATATGAAGAATTAAATGTTGCCCACCAATTTATCGAAGCTAAAAAGGGTGATTACATCTACTTCGATTCGCATCACCTCAACAAACTTTATTTTGTAAAAGACGGTTATATCAAAATTGGCTTTATAGACGAGGAGGGTAACGAAATTATCAAAGAGATAATTAAAGAAGGAGAAATATTCGGTCAGTTTGCATTGGAAAGAACTAACCTGAATGGAGAGTTTGCCCGTGCTTATAAAGGAAATGTAAGCCTTTGTGCATTTACTATCGAAGATTTTGAAAAGCTATTGACAAAAAAACCGGGGCTGGCCATTAAATACAGCAAACAGGTAGGAGAGAAGCTTCGCCGTGCAGAGTTTAGATTGATAAGCATGCTGAACAAAGATGTTCGTTCCCGGTTGCTGGCCTTCTATTACCACCTCGCCATGATGGAGGGTTATGATGGAAGTTCTGTTTCATTTTCATTTGATAATTTTCTTACACATGATGATATAGCTAAATTGATTGGGAGTGCCAGGCAAACGGTTACCACCTTTATTAATCAATTGGAAGAGGAAGGTTTGCTGAAAATAACAAGAAAGAAAATTACTATACCAGATATAAAAAAGCTAAAAGAACTGGTGATTGTTACTTAATTATTACTTCTTATTTTCGTTTCATGCACCCTCTGTTGAAAATTTTTCTTACCGGAATGCTGGTGAGTTTTATTGGTTCGTTGCCATTGGGAACGCTGAATATTGCAGCCATGCAGATATCAGTGTCCGATGGAGTTACAGCAGCTATGCTTTTTTCCCTGGGTTCTTTATTGGTTGAGATTATCTATGTCCGAATTTCTCTTGTCGCCATGGACTGGATAAGAAAACAGAATAAAGTATTAAAAGCATTGGAATGGGTAACGCTGGTAATTGTAGTGGGATTGGCAGCGGCCAGTTTTTATTCAGCCCTTCACCCAACAGTTGAAAAAAACTTTGTGTTGGATAGCCCACTTCCCAAGTTTGTTTTGGGAATGCTGATGTGTGCTGTTAACCCGGTTCAGATACCATTCTGGTTTGGATGGAGCACTGTTTTATTCACTAAAAAAGTATTGCTACCAAGAAATGATCATTATAATTCTTATATAGTAGGCATCGGTATCGGCACTTTTATAGGGAACTGTATTTTTATTTTCGGGGGGTTATTGATTGCCAACAAAATCAATAATAACCAGCATATTCTCAACTGGATTATCGGTGGCATCTTTGCATTAACAGCATTGATACAGGCATGGAAGATGTGGACCCATAAAGGAGCTGTAGATAAACTGGAGCATCCTGAAGAAATGACAGAAAAGATTGAGGAGCAAATGGAAAAGATTGAAGAAGGCTTTGAAAAAATAACACATGACGACAAGGAACAAAAAGACTAAAAACATCGTTTAGAATTGTGTAAACACCAGGCGATCTATCTTTTCTTTTTTCTTGTTTACTTTATACAGCAATTTTTTATACTCCGAAGAGTCCTGATAAAAATATTCTGTCAGCCGTATTTGTCGCTTTCACCATTTGTATAAATAATATTGTCCTAATGGTTTAGCGAGGCCAAGTGTAAGAATAGAAAGCCACCGGGCCCGTTTGCTGTTTGTTATGGTTTCTTTATACACTTTCTTAAAAGTTTCATTCAGACATTTATTAAAAAGAACATATTTCTTTTTCAACTGTATCCATTCCGTTGGAGCATAGCTTACTGCAATAGCTTCTGCAAGACCGCTGTTAAGGTGTGCATTGGCACCCAGCAAATAATATTGAAAAAATTGCAAGGAGGTGTCAGTAAAATAATCTCTCCAGGCCGGCAAAGGAATTTGCTGATGTCGTTGGTAAGCCGTACATGCATCAATATAAAATTGGGCAAACACGGTTTCAAAATGCCGTATCAATCACTGTGTGGTTGTATCAGCAGTTTCCAATTCCTTTTCCACCATTTGAAGAAAACCAAAATACAATGAACCAAAATGACGGCCAATGGAATTGCTCTGTCCGATAGAATCAAGCTTGTAAAGTTGATCGAAGGGATATGATCTATTTTGGCTAACACCGTTTGTCTGTAATAGCAATGAAAAAAGTATGACTGAACAATACTTCATGATGCCGGAATTTCATTCTGCTTATTTCAATCTACAATAAATAATTTACAGCCTGTGGAAGTGGTGCTTCGGTGTGCTTCATCATTATCGCCTACAAAATAACACATACCTTTAGTTAGTTTCATTACACGGCCATCATCCAGTTCGGAATTAAATTCACCTTCGAGACAAAGAATGATATGGCCTTTGCTGCACCAATGATCGGCTTTATAACCGGGAGAATACTCGACCATTCTAACACGAATATCATTTACTTTTTGCACTTGCCAGTAAGCCATACCGGTTTCGCCTTTGTGTTCTTCTTTGGGAATGGAAGACCAGTCGAGAGTTTGGAATGGGAAGGAATCAAGTTTCAATTGTTGATTTTTATTTCTTAATTACTCATTACTGCATCTCTTCTGCCCATTTATCTCTTTCATCAGGGCTAAACTTCCACGGGGCAAAATTATTCTCCACATTACTGAACATACCAGCCCATTCCTGAGGTGAGTTACTTTCTTCCATTACAAGATAACGGCGCAGTTCAAGAATAATATCAAGAGGGCTGATGCTGACAGGGCATTCCTGCACACAGGCATTACAGGTAGTGCAGGCACGGAGTTCTTCTACCAAAATATAATCATGCAACAAACTTTTCCCATCGTCTTTATACTCTCCATTCTTGTTGATGTTTTTCCCAATTTCTTCGATCCTGTCACGGGTATCCATCATTATTTTTCGTGGAGAAAGCAGTTTGCCGGTTTGATTGGCCGGGCAAGCAGCCGAACACCTTCCACACTCGGTGCAACTGTAAGCATCCATTAAATTCTTCCAACTGAGGTCGGTAATATCTTTAGCACCGAATTTTTGTGGAGTAGCTTGTTCACCTGCCGGAATCAATTCAGGTTGCATAGCATACAATACTTCTTTTTGTATGGATTCCATATTCTCCATCTTTCCCATCGGTTCTAGCCGGGCATAGTATGCATTGGGAAATGCCAATACAATATGCAAATGCTTGGAGTATGGGAGATAGTTGAGAAAAGCAAAGATGCCAACAATATGCAACCACCAGCAGCTGCGTTCAACGATTTGCAAACCCTCGTTGCTCATTCCGTTTAAAACCGGCTGCAGGTATTGAGATAGGATGAAATTCCCTGTTGGATTCACCGCATAATGTTCAACACCTCTTGTTTGCAACAAAGTATCGCTGGCATTCAAAAAAAGGAACAGCGACATTAATGCAACTTCAATAATAAGAATATAATTGGCATCGCTTCGTGGCCAACCATCAAGATCTGTACTGATAAAACGTTTCAGTTTCATTATATTTCTGCGGATGAGGAAAATGATAACTGCTACCAGTACAAGCAGTGCCAGCACCTCAAAACTATTAATCAGAAAAGTATAGAAACCACCCAGTACCGGGGCAAACATGCGGTGAGTGCCAAAAATACCATCCAGTACAATCTCCAGCACTTCAATATTGATGATGATAAAACCGGCGTATACAAAAAAGTGCAGAACAGCCACCGTAGGGTTGCGGAACATTTTTTTTTGCCCAAAGGCCAGCAGTAATAAATTTCTCCACCGCTGTGGTTTATTGTCGCTTATATCTTCATCCCTGCCCAGTTTTATATTGCGGCTTATCTCTTTTACCTTTTTGGTAAAAAACCAGACGGAGACAGCACTGATAAGAATAAACAGAATTTGTTGGGCAAGTTGCATAGTGGTTAATTACAGTTGCTAATTTACGGGTTGTAGCTATAAATGCTTAAAATAGTTACCCCAAAAAGAAAGTAAGACAAGGAATAATGTGTAAAGTTCGCTGCTTAGTATTAGCAGGCAAAAAAGATGGGTGCATTTTAAATTGTCGCTGTAGGCTGTGGGCGGTGGAGACACCGCCCACGGCTGACTGCCCTGGCTGGTGTCCCCACCAGCCCGCGACAATTTTAAATGCACCCAAAAAGATTTTGATTTTGAACCCCACCTTTAAATGCTCCAGGAAGGCTGAAATTGATAAAAGAAAATTGGAAATTTTAACTGTAACAGTATTGAAAGCTATACAATAGTTAAATCAGTTAACCAGAGTAACATCCACTTCTTTAGATACCTGGTTAGAAAATTTATCAATGGCTGTTACTTTTATGGTAGCAGGTGTAGGAGCAGAAATACCAGAAACTGTCCAACTAAACATAAACCGGAAAAAAGTAACATTAGAGGTGGGATTAGATTGCTGAAAAAGAACGGCACCAGTCGTTTTATTTTTTATTTCTACTCTGGCTGTAACCAATCCATTCAAATCAGACATCTCGCCTTCAACCCTTAATGGGGTACCATTGATAAAAATATTCCCTGCAGTAGGCACTGTAAATGTAATTGTTGATGCTGTATCGGTAGTGTTTGTAGTACCACCGTCATCTTTTTTACAGCTTATTGTTGTTATAACAACAAACAGCAGTATAAGGGATATGAAATTTATTTTCATTTGTTATTTTTATTAGCTACAGACCTGCCTGCCGACAGGCAGGGGATAAGTCTTATAATAATAATTTTCTGTTAGTAAAGATAACCTAAGTATCATTTTATATACTACAATAGTATTAATTTATTCAGGCTTTGCAGCGGTTTGATACCAGTAATGTTTAAAAATAAATGCCATGTGCCTTCAATTTTCCATTGGAAAACTCAAGAGCAGGTGCCGGAAATTTAAAAGCACTTAGCACAGTAAAGAGAACTTTCAAGGCTTTGCTGTTCGTTTTTATTTTGCTGAGGTCAATATCCGGAGCCAGGTACCATTGGCGGTATCTTTTAACATCGGGACGATTAAAAGTAATATTGCCGTTGTCATCTTCCCCCACATTTTTAGTGCCGCCAAATAATCCCTCAGCTCCATAGCCAACGGATAAAGATAGCCAGGGAGGCAGGTTTGATTTTGGGAAAAACGATTTCAGGTTGGCACTGGCCCAATAAGTTTGTCCATTATAATCTTTTATAAACCGCTGTGTGGTGGAAGTGCCAAAGAGTTTATCGGTGCGGTTATTTAACTCTGCATCATTATAAGATTTATTATGGAAGGAAAATTTGAATTTGATACGTTGTTCATTCCAGGCAAATTCCTGCGCCACCAATGCACTGCTGCCGAGAATGTTTGAACCAAAATCGGCCCAGCTCCATCCCCAACCTTCGCTAAAGCCATCGAGCACCTCAATAACGGTTTGATAAAAAGCCCCACTCATGCCGCCAATCCAGATTCTTTTTTTGCGGTCTATACCCGTCCACCGCCACATTTCCATACTGCCCCTGCTCTCAATGTAGGCACTGTAGAAATGTCCCACCTTATCTACCTGTTTCCATTCGGGCCAGTCGTTGAAAGTATGAAAACCAATTTGCGGATACTGTTTATACCAGGCAGAATATAAACCGACCATAGTGGCTCCGTAACCAACAATATTTCCCCCGGCTACCAGCCAGATCCTTTTTTTCTTTTGTTGTGGAGTTAGGGTGTAATAGTTGGAATCATTTAGAAAATCTCTTCGGAAGTTAACAGGTGTTTTTTCTGAAACAGCGATACTCTCTTGGGCGGCTTTATTTATTTCCCCTATAACGGCACTGTCAAGTTGTAAAGAATTGGTTTGTGAAAAACTGGCTACTGAAATAAATAAAGAGGCTATGAATATGCTGAGTTTGGCACAGGCTGATGAACGGAGTGTCACAGGGGACGATGATAGTAGTACAGGCGATGGCAGCATAATAATTATCAAATTTACGATTATCAATGCTTTTCAGTTTGAAATACTAAAATTCAATAACTTTCAAGCTCAAAACAATTGAAACTTATGGATTCTGCAATACAGGCAAAAGTTGACACATGGCTTTCCGGGAATTTTGACCAGGAAACCAAAAATGATATAGCCCGTTTACAAAAAGATAACTTAGACGAACTGGCGGATGCATTTTATAAGAACCTCGAGTTTGGAACCGGTGGCCTTCGTGGCCTGATGGGAGTGGGTACCAACCGCATGAATAAATACACCGTGGGTATGGCTACGCAGGGTTATGCTAATTATTTGAAGCAATGCTTTGCTTCATCCGCCGAAGCTTTAGCGAAGGTGGGCGGACAAGTGAGTGTAGCCATAGCACATGATAGCCGCAACAATAGTCGCTTCTTTGCAGAGACAGTGGCCAATGTATTTGCAGCCAACGGAGTTAAAGTTTATTTATTTGAAGCGTTGCGGCCAACACCTGAACTGTCTTTTGCCATCCGTGAATTAAAATGCCAGGGTGGGGTGGTATGTACAGCTTCGCATAATCCAAAAGAGTATAATGGATATAAAGCTTATTGGGATGATGGCTCACAATTAGTACCGCCGCATGATACGAATGTGATTAAAGAAGTGGACAAGATTGCATCAGTAGATGATGTAAAATGGAGTGGTGGTGAAGCCAATATTACAATCATAGGCAAAGAACTTGATGAAAAGTACATGGAGATGGTGAAAAGTCTGAGTGTTTATCCGGAAGTAATTGCGAAGCAGAAAGACCTGAAAATTGTTTACACACCGATACATGGTACAGGAATTACTTTATTACCACAGGTATTGAAAAAATTTGGGTTTGAGAATGTTCATATCGTAAAAGAACAAAGTGAGCCGGATGGAAATTTTCCTACCGTAGCTTATCCCAATCCCGAAGAAAGCGAGGCAATGAGTTTGGGATTGAAACTGGCAGAAAGTATAGATGCAGATATACTTGCAGGCACCGACCCGGATGCAGACCGGATAGCTATTGGTGTAAAAGACTCTAACGGAAAGTGGGTATTGATGAATGGCAACCAGACCGCTGTACTTGCTTTTAATTATTTATTAGAAGCCCGGAAAGCAAAAGGAATAGCCGCCGCCAATGACATGGTAATAACGACAATCGTTACCACTCCAATGATTGATGCTATTGCCAAAGGAAATAATGTAGCCTGCTACCGGGTGCTGACCGGTTTTAAATGGATAGCAGAAATGATACGGGCAAAAGAAGGCAAGGAAAATTATATCATCGGTGGGGAAGAAAGTTTTGGATTAATGATTGGTGATAAAATAAGAGACAAAGACGGTATCAGTGCGGTGGCATTGCTTTGTGAAATGGCTGCTTACGAAAAAGAAAAAGGCAGGACTCTCTATGAAAAAATGATTGACCTGTATGTGGAGTATGGCTTGTATAAAGAGCACCTGATCTCTATTACTAAAAAAGGAATGGACGGCCAACAACAGATAGCAGCAATGATGGAAAGCTATCGCAATAATCCGCCTAAATCAATTAACGGTGCTGCTGTGGTGCAGTTGCTGGATTATGAACTGCAAAAAGGAACTAACCCGTCCGCAGGATCCGGTGGACAAACAGGAGAGGAGTGGGAAATTCAATTACCTAAATCAAACGTATTACAATTTATACTGGCAGATGGCAGTAGCATATCTGCAAGACCAAGTGGTACAGAACCAAAGATCAAATTTTACTTTAGTGTGAATACGAAGCTGGACAGTGCAGGCGAGTTCGAAGAGGTGAATAGGAAGTTGGATGAGAAGATAGAGAAGGTGATTGGGGATATGAGTTTGTAACGATCAGGATTTTGTGCAGGTGTGGAATTCATTGAATACCACCATGTTGGTGGCTGTGTGGCCATTGGATAATACTTTCCTTTTTTAGTTTCTTGTTCTCTTGACATAGTCCATAAGTATTTTAAAGAACTCAATTGGCTGTTCTTCCAAAATCTCATGTCCACATTTTTCTATAACATGTGTTTCACTAAATCTCAAACTTTCCTTTTGTAAATAAAAAGTCGATTCACCCTGGTCATCTTGTCTGCCGTAAACAATAAGAGCTTTTATTTTTAATTTTTTCAATTCTTTTGTAATGTCCCACTTAGACTCCATAACTTCCTTGTCTATTAAAGGGATTGGTTGAAAATTGAAACTGTAAAATAGGTCGTCAAAATTCTTCTTCGATATTTTGCTTCTGTCGTAGTACATAGCTCTTACATGGAGGGCAATAAATTCTTTATAGGCAATGATTTCTTTACAGGTTGGACTCACTATTTTAAGAGAATCCAGTTCTTTCTCTGTTTTTGTTGAGAATACCTTTTGTAAGATGTCCATTGAATCCAACTCTACTTTAGAACGTCTCGCATATTGATTATCATAAAGCACATTCCAAACTGTATAGGATGGAGGAGCCGAACATACCAGAATGAGATTAGAAACAGACGCTTGATGAAGCGCAGCATAATTCATTGCCAGCAAACCACCCCATGATATTCCTAACAGCGTAATTTTCTTATCGCCACGTTCCTTTCGTAATAACTCAATATCTTGAGTGTAGTTCTTGATTGTGATTGTTGTTTGATTGATGAGAATATTTCTTGATCTTCCAGAACCTCTTTGATGTATTAATATGCAGGTATAAAAAGATTTAAGACTATCAACTATTTGTCGATATGGGTGTTCAGGTGCTTCTCCCGGTCCACCAGATAAAATATAAAGTGCCGGCCCTTTACCATATTCTTCGTAGTACAATTTTAAGGAACCATTATTAAAACTCTTGAGATGCTGTCCTGAACAATAAGAACAAGTCAAAAGCAGAAGAAGTGTAAACAAAAATAAATGTCTCATTTGGCTAAGGTTTAGTTCTGTATGGGTATTTCATTTCCTAATTGCCCAATTTACTTTTTTAAGGTCCAAGTTGTCCCGAAGCCGTAAACTTGTCCATGTAGATAATCTTTGTTAGTAGAGTCACCCGTTAGATGACTTCATCGTCCGGGCCACATTGACAACAAAAAGCTGAGAATATTTTCGTCGCCCCGCCATATTGCCAAACCGCCTCCTAGCGGCAGTTATTAATCGTCCCACTAAGTTGCGGCTTGTCAAGTTTTATAGGTCATCCTTTTTTGACATTTAATTTTGCTTCTATATTTTTCAATAGTTCTAATTGTGCTGCTTGACTGTCAAACAAAACTTTAATTTGTTCTTCGAGTAGTAAATCTATTTTTTGATGTAAACTTCTTACTTCTAATTCTGCTTTTAAATTAATCAGATAGTCGTTTTCACTTCTCTTTCTATCTCTTTCCTCTTTTCTGTTTTGGCTCATCATAATAATAGGAGCTTGTAAAGCAGCAATTGCCGATAAAACCAAATTCATTAAGATGAAAGGATAGGGGTCAAATTCCTCTTTTTGGGGTGATAAAGTATTGAACAAAATCCATACAAAAAGTATCAAAGAAAAAGTAATAATAAATTTCCAACTACCACCAAAACTTGCAACCTTGTCTGAAATTGTTTGCCCCCGGGTTAAAATTTCTTTTGGTTCATGTAAAAGGTTTTCAACAATCAATTTCTCTTCATCAATTGCCTGCCGAACGATTTGTTGAAGTTTACTCAATTGTTCGTCCCCGGATTTAAGGAGGTCTTTTGTGTCTATATTCATATTTAAAAAATTATTTTATTGAATTAAACGTGATGAGTAAAACGATAAAAAGTATTCCTATTAGTGATGCAATGAATATGTAATCCGCAATTGTCTCAAGTCTTTGTTCTTTTTTAGGGTCTGCTGTACGGAGAGAAAAGAAAGAAAAAAAACAAGAAACAGTCAGCAAAAAGGCAACTAAAGAAGTGAATTCATCAACGATGCTTGTTTCTGAATAATTGGAAACATGAAAAGAAGTGATTACAAAAAGGCAGAATCCCAATAGAGTTGCCGAAGTATTCAAGATATGCTGAGATGTGTTGTTAGCCATATTGGAATGTAAATTTTATAATTAAATAAATAGTCTTTGTTCTGTCTACTTGCCATCTGTCTAAGATTTGAAATTTTACTGCTTGGCTTTTCGGTCAAAAAGTAATTGAGCTGTCACCAAAGCTACAGCTATCTGTACTATTCCCATTGTGATAAAAAGTGCTCGAATGCAATATAATGTGTTATTAGTCCCCCAAGGGCAAAAGAAGCCCCTTTACTACCACCGCCTGATATAACTAATACTTTCATATTTTCTTATTGCTTTAAGATATAATAGTTTGCAATTTTATCTCAGGGTGTCTTTTAGTTGTTTTATAATTAAATTATATTGTGCCTTTGCATCTGCGTCTGTTGAATCAGCTTTTAGTGAAGCAGCAAATTCATTTTTGGCTTCTTCCATTTTTCCCTGTTCTTCATATAGCAAACCTAAATTATAATGAGCCCTTGCATTGTCTTTATCTAATGATATTGCTTTTAAATAATTTTTCATAGCGTCAGTCTTCTTGCCTTGCTGGTCGTAGAGGTTGCCCAAATTAACATAAGCTAAAACATCTACAGAATCTAACTGAATGGCTTCTTTAAAAGCAGCTTCTGCTTCTTTTGTTTTTTGGGAAGCCACTAAAAAAATACCGTAACTGTTTAAAGTACCCACCCGTTCTTTTTCCTTTTCTTTTCCTTTTTGAAGATGAAGCACATACTGAAAATCTATTTCTTCCAGTCCCTCCGGAATGGTATCATTCCATTTAGGATTCATATTTACCTGGTTGATTCTTGCAGTGAGCCTTTTTATTTCAATATCCAGACGTTTATTATCCGATAAGTCAAAAGCTTTTTCATAAGCCTGTTCAGCCATATCAAACCGTTCTTCTTCATAAAAATCGTTACCGAGACTTTCATACTGATTAATAATCTTTCTTGATTGATGACGATCCCATTGATCCTGTAAGGAGGGGATAAAAAATGCCAGT
>JBKJIX010000121.1:0-14230 GCA_046598205.1 Chitinophagaceae bacterium | reverse complement strand
ACTCCGGTACGGCTTCGTATCCATTCATCATTGGTATCCACCATTTTTTCCAGGTCAAAATTCGTTAGTTTATCTTCTGGAACATATCCGCCAATAGCAGTGATGGCAGCTGTTATTTTTTTACTCATACGGTAGTAGTATTAAAACAAAAGTGGTCAAAGGTACGGGGGATTGATTAATTGGTTGATTAGGTAAAAGGCTAAGCAGTTGGATAACAACTAATCTCCAAATTAACCAATAAACTGATTAACCAGTTAACCAAACTCCCTATTTTCGCAGCCTTATGATAGCATACCTGAAAGGTGATTTTGTGCACAAGAGTCCGGCGGTAGTGCAGGTGGAAGTAAATGGGGTAGGGTATGAAGTGCAGATAAGCCTGAACACCTACTCCAAAATCCAAAATTTAGACAAAGGATTACTCCACACCAGCCTCCTGATCCGGGAGGATGCCCACATTTTATATGGTTTTTTTGACCTGGCGGAAAAAGAAATGTTCCAGCACTTGTTTAGTGTGTCGGGTATCGGGGCTTCCACGGCCAGGGTAATGCTGTCGTACATGAAACCTGACGAACTGGCAAGTGCCATCATTCAGGGTGATACACGGACATTAGAAGGGATAAAAGGTATAGGAAAAAAAACAGCGGAAAGGATGGTGCTGGAGCTTCGGGATAAGCTGGCTAAAAACCCCATAGAATCAAATATTTCTCCTATGAAAAACAATACTTTGCAACAGGATGCGTTAAATGCTTTAACTGCTCTGGGTATCAATCGGCAGGCCGCCACACAGGCCCTTGAAAAAACCCTCGCAGCCAATCCAAACTTACCTGTGGAGGAACTGATAAAAAAAGCTCTTCGTACCCTCTAATGCCACTTATTATTTCTGGAAACTAATTGATTGAGAAAAACATTGAACCTTAAGACTGCTCATATGTTCCGTACACTGGTAGCTTTTACCATGGTGCTTGCCTTTTTTTCGCAAGCAAATGCTGGTTTTAATAATATACCTCCCGACAATATTTTTTACACAGACACTACCCGTTACCCTCTCAACGACAGGTATGGCGACCCTTACTCAACCCCAAACAGAAATACGTTTGACTTTAGGGATACCGGCTTTATCAAAAGAACAGTTGAATACGACCCCGTTACAAAAAGATATTACATCGTTGAAAAAATAGGCAATAAGTATTATCGTACCCCCACTTCTTTTACCATGGATGAGTTTGTTCGCCTCCAGGGAAGAAAAGATGAAGAAGATTATTTTAAGAAAAGAGCCGCAATGCTTGGTAATATGAACCGGCGGATTTTCAAACCTAAGTTTAAGGTTTCGGATGCCCTGTTTAACCGCATCATGGGTGTGGGGCCGGATGGGAAAGTAAAGGTTGATATAAAACCATCGGGCTATGTGGACTTTCTGGCCGGCTACCAGGGGCAAAATATTAAAAACCCCACTTTGCCTGAAAGGGCAAGAAGAAACGGTGGGTTTGATTTCAACATGAATTCGCAGTTGCAGGTAGATGCCAGCATTGGCGATAAATTGAAGTTGCCTATTAACTATAACACTTTAGCCAATTTTAATTTTGAGAATCAACTTAAGTTAGACTACCAGGGCAAGGATGATGAAATATTAAAAATATTCCAGGCAGGTAATACCAATTTTGCTTCCAAAGGAACACTGATACCGGGGGCCCAGTCATTATTTGGGCTAAAAACACAGTTGCAGTTTGGTAAATTGTTTATTACTACGGTGCTGGCCAATCAACAATCGCAACGCCAGACACTCGGCTTAGCCGGAGGTTCTTCATCACAGAATTTCGTTATTAAAGCTGATGAATATGATGAGAACCGCCACTTCCTGATGTCACAATATTTTCGCAAAAATTTTAATACGGCCATGAAAAAATTGCCGGTGGTTAGTTCTCCGGTACAGATATTACGATTAGAAGTATGGGTAACTAACAGAAACGGCGCTACTACCGATACAAGAGATGTGGTGGGGTTGATGGATCTGGGAGAAAACATTCCGTTCAGTCCTTTATGGACAGGCTCGGCCAGTCCTTTCCCGCAAAATTCTTCCAATAATCTTTATTCAACATTAATAGGAAATCCCAATGCCCGTAACTCATCGCTCGTTCAATCTACATTAACAGGCTTGGGAATGCTGGCGGTGCAGGATTTTGAAAAAACATTTGCCCGCAAACTACTTCCCTCTGATTATTCTTTTAATCAGCAAATAGGATTTCTTTCATTGAACCAACCTTTGCAACCCGATGAAGTGTTGGGTATAGCGTTTCAATATACTTATAACGGAAGGGTGTTCCAGGTGGGTGAGTTTTCAACTGACGTTACACCAGATACATCCGGTGCTTCTCAACGGGTTTTGTTTCTCAAATTATTAAAAGCAACATCGCAGCGTACTAATCTTCCTATCTGGGATCTGATGATGAAGAATGTGTATTCAGTTGGTTATGGCCAGTTGGAAAGACAAGATTTCAAATTGGATATTGTTTACGAAGAACCCAGTCTTGGCGAGAAAAGATATTTACCGCTTGACAGTGTTATTACTGCATATAATGGACAACCGATACTTCAATTAGTAAACCTTGACAGGCTGAATAATCAAAATGATCCGCAGCCGGATGGTGTGTTTGATTATTTAGAGAATTTTACGGTAATCTCACCGCAAAGCCGTATCATCTTTCCGGTGCTGGAGCCGTTTGGCCACGACCTTGATTATGTTTTTTCTAATCAGGACCGGCGAAACCGGTACCTGTTTTACCCGTTGTATGATACTATTAAAGCCATTGCACAAACGTATGCTAACCTTAACAGGTTTAAGTTAGTCGGCAAATCAAAATCATCCGGCACTTCAACTACAGGTAATGGCCAGGGAATAGCTGGTAATGGTACTGTGGCAGGCGGAAGCACAAGCAGCGATTATCAGTTGGGTTATAATATTCCCCGTGGTTCTGTTTCTGTAACTGCAGGTGGACAAACACTACAGGAAAACGTTGACTACGAAATCAACTATGACCTGGGAACCTTACGGGTTACTAATCAGGCCATCATCAATTCTGGTGTGCCTGTAAATATTCAATTTGAAAATAGCGGAACATTTGGCTTGCAACAAAGAAGTTTCCTTGGTCTAAGGCTTGATTATATCGCCAATAAAAAATTATCGCTGGGCGGTACAATTGTACGCCTGAGCGAACGGCCTTTCTTTGTAAAACAATCTTATGGAGATGATCCTATAAGAAATGCGATGTATGGGGTTGATGCGGATTACCGCAACGATTTACCCCGTCTTACAAAATGGTTAGATAAACTACCGTTTTATTCTACCAAAGCCATGTCATCTGTTACGGCTTACGCCGAAGCAGCCATACTTGATCCCGGCCATCCAAAACAAATTAATGGTTCAGATAAAACAGGTCAGATTTATGTTGATGATTTTGAAGGAACCAAAGCGTCTATTGACCTTCGTTTCCCTTTAATTAATTGGGCAATGGCTTCTATTCCACAGGGTAATAATGGTCCTGGTGGCGTTGGTCCTTTGTTTCCGGAATCAGCATTTACAGACAGCCTTGCAAGTGGATACAACAGGGCAAAAATTGCCTGGTATAATATAGAAACAGTATTACAAGAAAAAAGTGCGTCTAATAATCCGCTCAGAGGCAACCTGGCTGAACTGTCAAAACCTGAAACAAGACAGGTGTTGCGGAAAGAAATATTTCCACGGGTCAGTGTTAATCTTGGTGAAGGGTTGCTAACAACTTTTGACCTGGCATTTTATCCAAAAGACAGGGGGCCGTATAACTTTGAGTATAGAAACTCAAGAGTAAATGCCAATGGAAAATTGATTAACCCTAAACAATCATGGGGTGGATTGATGCGCAATATTGACCAGACAGATTTTGAAACCAACAATGTAGAGTTCATAGAATTTTGGTTACAGGATCCGTTCATTGAAAATAATGCAAACCCAACCGGGGGTAAATTATATTTTAACCTTGGTACTATTTCAGAAGATATATTAAGAGATGGCCAACGGCAATATGAAAACGGGTTAAGAACACCTACTAATAATGCCACATTGGACTCTAGTACTAAATGGGGACAGACACCTTCTAATCCATTACAGGTTACCAATGCTTTCAGTAATGAACCAAGTGACAGGATTTTTCAGGATGTAGGTTACGATGGTTTACAGGATGTTGATGAAAGAAGAAGGTTTAAAGCTAATTACTTAGACCAGCTGGCTGCACTTTATGGCACCACATCACCAATATATCAAAACGCATTGCTTGATCCATCAGCAGATAATTTTAAACCATACCGTGACCCAGGTTTTGATGTTAGTCCCGTTACCGGTATTTTACAACGTTATAAAAACATTAATAACCCGCATGGCAATTCGCCTATCAATGATAACTCCCAGTTTGTAAATGCCTTTACCCAATATCCTGATGCAGAAGAACTGAACCGTGACAATACGATGAATGAGGTGGAAGAGTATTTTCAATATGAGGTGGATATTAAAAAGAACATGCAGGTAGGCTCAAACTTTATTACAGATAAAAGAGTGGTAACGGTAAACCTTGCCAATAATACCAGCCGCCCCGAAACATGGTATCTCTTCCGTATTCCGGTATCACAATACAACCTGAAAGTGGGTAACATACCCGATCTTAAATCCATTCGTTTCATCCGTATGTTTTTAAACGGGTTTGATGATTCAGTGGTCATGCGGTTTGGTAAATTAGAACTTGTTCGTAACCAGTGGCGCAAATTCAGGAACCAGCTTGACACAACGGGTATGTACACCACATTACCAAACCCTGACCCGACTACAGTAAATGTGCTGGCAGTAAATATTGAAGAAAACGATCAGCGTCAGCCGATTCCTTATCGCATACCACCTGGTATAGAAAGGCAACAGCAGATAAGCAACAATAACGTACCTATTTTCCTGAATGAGCAGGCCATCAGTGTGCAGCTGTGCGGACTTCAGCAGAATACTGCCAGGGGTATTTTCAAAACATTCAATTTGGATATGCGGCAGTACGGAAGGTTGAGTATGTTTATACATGCTGAATCTGTACAGGGCTTTCAGCAGATAGCAGATGGCGACATCAATGGTGTTATCAGGATTGGAAATGATTTCTCCGGTAATTATTATGAGATAAAAATTCCATTGAAAACAACATTGCCGGGTACAACTGACTCATTAAAGATATGGCCCAAATTAAATGACCTGGACTTTGACCTTGATGAATTAACTGACCTTAAATTCAGAAGAACCAAGGCTGGTGTTCAACCTTCAAAATATTATAAAGAAGTAAGACCCGACGGAAGAACCTATGCCATTATTGGAAACCCCAATCTTGGCGAAGTAAAAGGATTAGTACTCGCTGTTGAAAACGTAAGACAAGAGTCGGCCTGTACCGAAGTCTGGTTTAATGAACTCCGGTTTTCAAAACTGGATGAAGAAGGTGGCTGGGCAGCATTGGCCAGAGCCGATGTAAGGCTGGCCGATTTGGGTACTCTCTCTGTTAGTGCTACTGCAAAAAGCCACGGCTTTGGCCCGTTGGAAGGAAGGCTGATTGACAGGCAGCGGGAAGATGTTTATACATTAGATGTATCTGCCAATATTGAAGCCGGTAAATTGTTTCCTAAAAAATTGGGATTGCAGATACCTGTGTATGCCGGCATCAGCCAGATCCACAAAACACCGGAGTATGATCCGTATGCATTGGATCTGAAAATGAAAGATGTGTTGAAAGAAGCACCCGGCAATAAAAAAGATTCTATCCTTACTGTTTCAAAAGATGTTACCACTATCAAAACCGTTAATTTGACCAATGTTAGAAAGTTAAAGACGGATGGTAAGAAACCTAAGATATGGAGTATCACCAATTTTGATTTCAACTATTCTTATATCCAGACACTGAGCCATAACCCACTGATAGAAAAAGATGAACTAAGGCGCACCCGTGGAGCATTGGGTTATACTTATGCATTACAGACAAAACCTTTTGAGCCATTCAGGAAACTGATTAAATCAAATTCGAAGTGGTTGTCATTGATTAAAGACATCAATTTAAATTATGCACCATCGCAGATTTCTTTTAAAGCAGATGTATTCCGCCAGTTTGGTGCTACCAGGGTAAGAAACGTAGGAGGCGGTCCTTATAAAATACCGGAGACTTATAACAAGTACTTTACGTTCGACAGGTATTATATTCTGCAATGGCCGTTAACCCGTTCTATTTCCATTGATTTTATGGCTACTAATAATGCCCGGATAGATGAACCGTTTGGCCGCATTGATAACAAAACAAAAAAAGATTCTGTAAAAGGAAATCTCTTTAAAGGCGGAAGAAATACCAATTACCACCAGGAAGCCACTATAACTTACAATGTGCCTACCAGTAAAATTCCGTTCCTTGACTGGACAACACTACGTGCCAGTTACAATACCAAATACAACTGGCTGGCTTCATCTCTTTTGCCCGAAGCAAGACTTTTGGGAAATACACTGGCCAATACACAAACAAGAACCATTAATAGTGAATTTAAGTTTGAAGAACTGTATAATAAATGGAGATTCCTGAGGGCAGTGAACACCAATTTGCAACCACAGCCCAATAATAGTGGCCAGGTTAATGATAAGAAAAAGGATGATAGGAAGAATGACAACAAAGACGGAAGCAAAAAAGATAATAAAGGCAATAAGAATGACGACAAGAGTAATAAGAATACAAATACGCAGCCAAACAACCAACCACCACCACCACCAACCCAACCTCAACCCACACAGCCGCAGTTTAATAAAGGCGATATTATAAGGGTAGATACAATCAGGAATAAGAAAGGAAAGGTTATAAAAATAAAGAAGATTAAAGCAAAGAAAGTAAAAGAGAAAAAAGACCCCAACAAATTGCCGGAAATTGGAAATGTGCCTGCATTCATTATGCGGTTAGCCACTTCATTAAAGAGGGTAGGTGTGCAGTATAATGAAGACTTTGGTACCACATTACCGGGCTATATGGACAGTACTATATTACTTGGCAATAATTACAGAAGTGGTCAGCCTGGCTTTGGTTATATTTTCGGATACCAACCGGATACCAGTTGGATCAACAGGTTTGGAGCCAAAGGTCTTTTGTCAATGGATACATTGGTATCGGCAATGATTCAGCAACGCTACAATCAGCGGTTGAACATAACAGCACAGTTAAGTCCTTTCCGTGATTTTAATATTGATGTCAATTTTGATAAGACATATGACAAACAATATTCTGAATTGTACAAAGACACCAGCAAGTTTGATAATGTTGGACTAACCAGGTTAAATCCTTATGCCTTGGGAAGCTTCACTGTAAGTTATATTTCTTATCAAACTCTTTTCACCAAGTTTGACCCGGATGTTATTTCAGCTACGTTCCAGGAATTTCAAAACAACAGGACTATCCTTTCTAAAAGATTGTCGGGTCTGAATAATTATCAGGGAGGTGTGATAGATCCGAATGATCCGAAATATTATAAAGGCTATGGCCGCTATGCTCAGGATGTGGTGATACCTGCTTTCCTCGCAGCATACACAAAAAAAGATCCTAACACCATTAGTCTTACTAAGAACAGTAACCCAACACTGCGGTCTAATCCGTTTGCCGGCATTATACCTAAACCAAACTGGACGGTAACTTATAATGGACTAACAAGGCTGAAGGGTATGGATAAAATATTTACCAACTTTACCCTTCGTCACGGTTATCACAGTACGTTTAGTATGAACAGCTTTAATACTGCGTTGTTGTTTGCTGATCCTTTCCGGATTGGTTATCCTTCATTCAGGGATACTTTAACGGGTAATTTTGTTCCGTATTTCCTTGTTCCCAACATTACTATCCAGGAAGCTTTTGATCCTTTGATTGAAATAGAAATGACCTTCACCAACCAGTTGACAACAAGGTTTGAATACAGGAAAAGCCGAACATTAAGCTTAAGCCTGATAGATTACCAGTTGGCCGAAAACCGTTCTACAGAAGTAACCTTTGGATTCAACTGGAGACAGAAAGGTGTACCATTGATTAAGAAGCTGCCATTTATGAAAGGCAAATTGGATAACGATGTTACGTTCAAGTTCGACTTTAGCCTGCGGGATGATGCCACTGCCAACAGCAAGCTGGATCAAAACCAGTCTTTCGGAACATCAGGACAGAAAGTGATTCGTATTGCACCTTCCATAGATTATATCGTTAATAACAGGGTGAGTGTAAAACTCTACTTTGAACAAAACCGCAACATTCCAAAAATCAGTAACTCCTTCCCCATTACCAATACAAGAGGCGGATTGCAGGTGAGAATATCGCTGGCGCAGTAAATCAATAATTTTATTTACAGATAAAACAAAGCAGTAAGGAAACTCACTGCTTTGTTATTTCATTCGTTGTCTATGCAGTGCTGTCCTGCTCATTCCTCAAAATCAAGAAACTCATGTTTGCAATGAGACCTTATTGATTTTAGGTCACTTGAAATTATCATGTCAATTGAATTTCATTTTATTGAGTAATCTGACAAATTTTTTTTCTTTACGTATTGGGTCTAATGCGGGGTCATACTTTAACCAGACTAACCAATTGCCATGTTCATCAAAAGTACCTTCCAGTTGTTTAATGGCCTTTTTATAATTTTTTATTCCGATATTGAACACTGCGTCCCGATATTTAACAACTTGGTTTAGTTCATAACTTCTCCTGATTAATTTTTCTGCTTCATAAAATTCACCATTTTGTGTTAGTGCATATGCCAATAAAGCTTTTGCACCCCCATCTGCATTTTCAAAATCCGTATAAACAGTTTTTAATATCTCTATAGCTTTTGCAGGATTATTGTCTGCGATAAAATTATAGCCAATGTAAAACTTACTTATATAAGTTTGAGGATTAATTTTAGTAAGGTAATAACTGGCTTTCTTAAAATCTCTAATCCAGTAATAATATACGCCTATGTTCAAAAGTGTACGACTGTCATTTGGCGCTAAGCTGTGAGCTGTATCAATCCATTTTTGCGCAGTAGTTAAATCCCCCTTTAAAGCAAGTACTTGGCCATATCTTGCATAGTTGCCAATATTATTGGGGCTGTACTTAATAGCTTTGCTTAGATTCTTTAAAGCCTCGTTCCAGTTGTATTCATAACTATAATTTATTCCTGACAAATCTGTATAAGCTTCGCCAGAAGTACTGTCAATTTGAATTGCTTTTAAAATAGCAGTCTTTGATTTGGGTAAAACAACTGTTGCACCTGGAAAATAAAGTGGCCGGTTGGGATAAGAAAAGTCAAATTTCCAATAGGTCCTTGAAAGTTCGAGAAATGCTTTTGCAAATAAGGTGTCTTTTTCAAGAGCTTTTTCTAATAACTGTACCGCTATTTTTAAACTATCTACAGAACCACCTGTTCGGGGGTCCCCAATTTCAATATAATGCAGTGCTTTTAAATAATAAGCATTAGCTTCTTTGTCTACAGAATAGACAGGAGAATCATTTTGTGCGTTACTAAAATTCGTTTGGCAAAGAATAAGCAATAATAAAAGAGATATTTTTAGACTGGAATTCATGTATATAAGAGTTGATTGATGTGTAATCGCTTTGGTTACCGCTAAATCTTAAATATACGAACCTTCTCACCAGTCGCTAAAAATCACCCCACGATTCTTCCCGGTCGAGTATTCTCCGGCAAGAGCCAAGATGACTATTTAAAATCCTCTTTAAACAAAAAAATCCCGGCCAATTGACCGGGATCTTCATTTATAAATTTCTTTTTTAGTGGGCTGGCTGAGCTTCAGAAGAAGTAGCGGGGGTCGGGCTAACAGAACCGGTAGCAGCACCTGTTCTCTTAAACAGCATTACATAGCCGCATAAATTCTTTTTGATTTGCTTATTTACCTGTACCGGTTTCATCATATGAAATTGGGAAACCTGCGGTACATAAGAATATACAATTACGTTACCGTCAACATCACCCCATTTTTTCTGGCGAAAGATTACTTGTCTTTCGTCCCAGTCATACATTCTTACTTCGTACAGCCTGGAACTATAGTCGCCTATGAAAACAAACTGGTACCAGGCCCCTTGCGTAAGAGGAATGATGACCGGCATTTCAAATTCACTTTCCATAGTGATAGACGCTTCTTTCAACAGTACATAGCCATCATTACCATACAAATTTTTAAGACTATCAACTTGTTTGCTTATAGAATTATTGGTGCAGGACTGTAGACGAATAACATCCTGTGAAAAGGCGGTAAGGCTGAAAAAGGCCAGGACGGTTAGCAGGAGATGTGGTTTTTTCATAACAAGAGATAAAATGATAATTGGATGTGATATAAAAATACTTATTGGTTTGATATGGTAATAATTTTAAGCAGGTAATTTTCCGATTATAGTAGATTTTCGGCGTGCAATTACGGCAAGTTTCGGGCCAACAATCGGAAAACCCCGTATCAATTGAAGTAAGGAGGTATTGAAGATTAAACTCCTTGTTATTGAAAACGGCTAACCTGTAGTTTGCCGGTTAAAGAAAATGCCGTTGGCCTGCTGTATGCAGGTAATAGTCAGGTCGTTGATACAGACATGGGGTGGCAAGCTGGCGCAATAGTAAATTACTTCAGCCACATCTCCGGCAGTCAGTGGTTTCAACCCGTCATAAATCTTTTTAGCGGTGCCTTCATCACCTTTAAAACGAACCACTGAAAATTCGGTTTCCGCCGCACCGGGGTTGATAGAGGTTACTTTAATATTGTGACGCAACATATCTATTCGCATTCCTTCGCTGATGGCATTTACTGCAAACTTGCTGGCGCAATACACATTTCCTTTTTCATACACTTCTTTTCCGGCTACTGAACCCATAT
This sequence comes from Chitinophagaceae bacterium, assembly GCA_046598205.1. GTDB lineage: Bacteria > Bacteroidota > Bacteroidia > Chitinophagales > Chitinophagaceae > JJ008. The sequence goes on along the minus strand of JBKJIX010000121.1, from coordinate 3,315 downwards.
TGATGATGTGTCCTGTTGGACCCTGAGCTTGACGAAGGGACGAAGCATTTCTGGCAACCATTAGTTGTGATACTGCTTTAGCTACATACAAGAAACCTTTTACGTTGGTATCAATCATCGTATTCCAGTCGCTTACATCGCCCTCTTCAAAATAATTCCGGCCGAGTGCAAGTCCTGCATTGTTAATCAATACATCAATAGCTTTCCAATCGGCAGGCATGTTTTGTATGGATTCAAAAACCGCTTTTTCATTCTGCACATCAAACGGTAATTGCAATACAGCGACATTATATTTTTTCTCCAAAGCATCAGTCAATATCTGCAGCCGGTCTGTTCTTCTTCCGTTCAGGATAAGGTCATAACCATTAGCCGCAAATTTGTAAGCACAAGCTTCGCCAAAACCTGCAGTGGCACCGGTAATGAAAACAATTTTTTGCATAAAGGGTAGATGATAGTTTATAACTAATAGATAATAGTTGGCTTAAATCTAAGAAACTATTAGGATTTGCGGCACATTTTAAGAATAGCTTTAAAAACTCTAATGAATGAGAGAATAATATGAGGCATTGAATGACCTTAATCAGGAGGCACTGTTATCTATCATCTATTCTCTATCATCTTATCAATGCCACCGTTCCTTTCAGAAAAATAGGTGCGCCGGTATAGTCAATAGCACTCACCATCCATACAAATACGCCACTGCCTTGTAATGTACCGTTTATACGTCCATCCCAACCGGCCCGGTCGGCAGTAGTGTTAAACACCCGTTGTCCCCAACGGTTGAAGATGCTGAAGTATTTTATTTGTTGAATACCTACAGCAATAGGATAGATCTTATCATTAAGTCCGTCACCATTTGGAGTAAAGGCAGTGGGAACAAATACAGAAGGAGTAGTTCTGAAAACCCGTACCGTAAGAAAAGCTGAATCGGACCAGCCTGCAATATCTGTTACCACCAGTTTGTACTTCACACTGTCAATAGATGCATTATAAACACCAACCGGATTAAAGATATTAGGATTGGATAAACCGATAGAAGGACTCCATACATAATTTATACCACCGCTGCCGTTAAACTGTAAACGTTGGCCAATTACTACAACAGTATCCCGGCCCGCATAAGCCCTTACTCTTGGCAGTATGGTTACTACAACCGTATCCCGCCCAGGCTTAGGACAGCCCTGTGTGTCATACGCTGATAAAATATATTGTGTAGTCCGTGGTGGTGACGAAACAGGGTTTAGCACATTCGGATTATTGAGATACGAAGTGGGTGTCCAGGTAAATCGGGTACCATTCATGTTTCCATTCAATTGTATAGATCCGTTATAGCAAACGGTCGGGTCTGCACCGGCATTGGCAATGGGGTAGGGAACAGTCGTTATCTCTACCTGGTCTGTTGCAATACAGGTGCCAATCCTTGCAGTAACATTATAGGTGGTTGTATTATTAAGAGTGGCAACAGGGTTAATGATATTGGGATTATTAAGGTTAGTAACAGGAGTCCAGTTAAAGGTTAATCCATCGGAGGTAGCATTTAACTGAACGGCATCGCCCTGGCAAATAGTGGTATCGTTAATAGCCCGTAAGCTAACACCATTTACCACTCTCACTCTTACAGAGTCACGGTTGATACAGCCGTTGTCATTAATATTTACATAGTACCACATAGTACTTAAGGGGCTTACAATAGGCGTGGCAGTATTGGCATTGATGATATTGACCGGAGGTGTCCAGCTAAATACACCGGTACCACTTGCATTTAGTTGAACGGCATCATTGCGGCAAATCAATGTATCATTAAAGGCCAGCGATATAGCAGGTTTATCCAGCGCATTTACAGAAACTATGGCTGTATCTATACAGCCTTTGCTATTGGTAACAATAAGCCGCACATCTCTTGGCCCGGGGCTGGGGTAAGTCCATTGGGGATTTCGAATGCGGGAGGTATCTGCGATAGTAGCTGCATCCCCAAAATTCCAGGACCAGCTACTAACAGTGCCATAGCGGGTATTAGTAGTATCTGTAAATTGATAAGGATTACTAAAGCAACTGCCTGTAGCGATAAAGCCGGGGAAGAAACCGGGATAAACACCAAAGTTTCTATAAACAGAATCAGCACAACTTGTTCCCCTGTTAATAACAAATTTTATTCTGTAAACTCCAGTATCAGGGAAAGTAAAAGTCGGGTTTGCAATATCGGATGTATCATTTGTAAGGGAAGAAACACCAAAGTCCCAAAAAACAGAATTGGCTCCTGTGCTGCTATGTGTGAATTGTAAAGTAAAACCATCACAGGTTGTAAAATCAGGCATTGGATTGGCTACCGTTACAACGCAGTCTGAAACCTGGACAATCAAATCTTTCTTATGATTTGCAATACGAACCCCGTTTCTATAAACAGCTATGCAAACACAAACTACGTATTTGCCAAAACCGGGAGCCATTCCTGAAATAATCCCTGTTTGTGAATTGATCGTTGCCCCTGTTCCGAACGGGTTAGTGCTGTTGTAGGGAAAGTTGTAAGGTACAAGAGGGTATGGTGGCGCAGCAGGATTATCAAAACCAGCATTAACAGCGGCACCGCCATTATTTGCATCACATAAACTATAAACCAAAGAATCCCCATCCGCATCGGTTGCAGAGAAATTCAATGTGAACGGAGCATTTTTACAAATTACATTTATAGCAACACCAAATTGAGGAGAACTATCATTTCCAATACTCAATTGGTTTGAACCGGGAATAACACAACTATAAGTAGAGCCTACGCTGTTTCCAACATTAATCATTCCGTCTATTCTGCAACAGGTTTGATAAGCAACAGTATATCCGGTAAGATTATTGGGCAGTTCAATAGTCATTGAATAAGTGGAATACGTATAATTTAATACAGGTGCTCCCTGGATACAAGAGGGCAAAATAATTGGAACGTTTTGAATACCGGGTGGATTATCTTGTATAACCTGCCAGTTATTACCAGTACTTCCTGCTGTTCCGTTTACTTTCAGCCCATTATCATTATTGTAGATAGCAACAATGTAGGAAGGAGCAAATGCGGCACCTAACTCGCCTCTGGCAAGCCAGAGTGTAATCCTATAATTTTTTGAATTAGGTGATGCCCCCGGACTCAGGTATGTATATCTCATTTCTCCACCAATGATGTGGGCAGCAAATGATGCTAATGATAGTAGAAAGATGGTTATTATGACGAGTAAAAATCGTTTCATTGATCGGATTGATCGAAAATTGAATTTTATAAATCCGGTTAAAATTACAATAATAATCCGGCTGCTGTTTTCCGGTTTTTCAGCA